>NZ_QPET01000002.1:0-197130 GCF_008368855.1 Bacillus sp. TE8-1
AGCCTCTTTCTTTATTATATATTACGCCTTATGACACTCTGGACAAACGCCATAAATTTCTAAGCGATGACTATTGATAACGAAGCCTGTCGTTTTCGCAGCTTCCTCTTCCAGCTTTTCCAAGCCTCCATAAGGAAAATCAACAATCTTACCACATTTTTCGCAAATCACATGATAATGTTGACTTGTAACATAATCAAATCTACTTGAAGCGTCTCCATAAGTTAATTCCTTTACAAGTCCAACCTCTTTAAACACACGTAAGTTATTATAGACAGTTGCAACACTCATATTTGGAAACTTACCTTCTAATGCTTTATAAATATCATCCGCTGTTGGGTGCGTCATTGATTCCACAAGGTACTCTAAAATAGCATGACGCTGTGGAGTAATGCGTACACCCGTATTTTTCAGCATTTCTAGCGCTTCTTTTAATTCTTCTTTGACCACCGTCATGCACCCCGATTCTATACGGATTATTATTTTATAATTCTTATAAAGAGTGTACTCCTTTTCTTATAAATCGTCAATATTTCTACTATAAGTATGTAGTTTATTTTTATATTCAGGACTTGTTTTTATGTATCTTTCCCTTTTTTCTTCATATATTCCATAGAAAAAAGTGCGACATAATCGCACTTGGAATACTATCATCTGAGGAGGTATGCCCTACACTTCCACTTTATGTAAGGCAGTAAAATATGTATAGACACTTGCCTTGTTTCTGCATATTTTATCTCCAATGTAGATTTATTTTATATAAGAAAGAACATCCTCAATATGTCCTTTCACTTTCACTTTACGCCACTCTTTTACAAGTTCACCGTCTTTATTAATAAGGAATGTAGAACGCTCGATTCCCATATACTCTTTCCCAAAGTTCTTTTTTAACTTCCAAACATCGTATAACTCTGCTACTTTATGATCTTCATCTACTAAAAGTGTAAATGGCAATTCATGTTTCTCAATGAATTTCAAATGTCTATTCGCTGAATCAGGACTTACTCCAAGAATAACCGTATCCTTCTCTTGAAATACTCCATACGCATCACGAAAATCACATGCTTCAGTTGTACATCCTGGCGTCATATCTTTCGGATAAAAATAGAGAACTACATTTTTACCGCGGAAATCAGCTAGGCGAACTTCTTCTCCATTACTTCCCTCTAATGTGAATTCTGGTGCCATTTCTCCTACTGTAATCATAGTTATCACTCCTACTCTTTTCCTTTACTATAACAAATGCTTCCTTATTTTTCATTGTCTATTACAGACCTCATCACAAAAGCAAAAGGGAGTGTATATCCAATTAGTGCTTCTGCGATTGCAATCCATCGCCCAATTCCAATCGGAGATATGTCACCATATCCAACAGACAATAAAGTAACTGCGCTAAAATATAAACAAACTTCGACGAGTTGAAAAGAATGAGCGTTCAAACTTTCTCCGTCCTCTTTCAAAACTGCGAAACCCATTTCCTCTAATACAACGTAACTTAATCCAAATGCGATTAGTACTGTTGTATAGATTAAAAATAATGTGGCCAAATTATAGAGCGAAAAAAAACGCGTTGAATCCGAATAGGAACTCCATAATAATTGGACACTTTTCAAAATAGCGATTGCTGCAATTAATAGAATAAATCCCCATAACATGTCCTCCACCTCATTTTATATGTATGAGGTGGAGAACTGATTTATCCCTTAGAAACGAACAAGCTTCTATAATTAATTACCCGCGCCACGATACCTTTTTACCCCTTGGTTCCAGAGGGTGATTGCAATCGTAAAACAGATAACACCAACAATTGGCGTCGCAAATGCATAACTATTCCATTCTGTTTTTCTTAAAAAGTATGCCGCTGGATATACTCCAACAAACGCAAACGGTAAAACAAACGTTAAAATGAAACGAATTACACGATTATAAATATTAACAGGATAGCGCCCGTAATTACCTATGTTATACATAAGAGGCATAATTGAACTTTTCGCATCCGACCAAAAGCCAAGGCTCGCCAGCGTAACAAATATACCTCCATATACAAGTGCTCCTCCTCCTACCATCAATATAAATAAGAAGAAATCATACCAGTAAAAAGATAATTGTAACTCCACAGCTGCATATCCCATTACAACAATCCCTGTAATAGCTCCAATTAAAGATTCAAGTTCCATTCTTTCTAATATAATTTGAAATAGGCTATGGATCGGCCGCGTTAATACACGATCCATCTCCCCTTTAATAATGTATCGATCATTAAAATCCCATATATTAAAGAAAGCTGAAAAGATGGCAAATGGTACTAAAAAGAAACCATAAATAAAGATTACTTCTTCTCGACTCCATCCCTTCAATGCTTGTGTATGCCCAAATACAACGAGAATAAATATTAAATTAACTGCTTGAAGCGATAAATCAGAAAGTAAACCAACGATAAAATCGCCTCGATACTCCAATTTTGTTTTTATATATTGACTTGCATATTGTAAAAATAAGTTTATATATAGCATCTCATCATCCCCCTTGTACAATTAGACGTTTTCTCGCCGTTCTCCACATGAGTACAATTGGAATAATAAGTACAATCGCCCAAATCACTTGAAATACTAAAGCCTCATACAACTTACTCCCCTGTATACCTTCAGAAAAAATCATACTTGGAATATAACTAATAGCCTGAAACGGTAAAAACATCATTGCTTTTTGGGCCCATAGCGGATAAAAACTAATTGGTAATAATAGACCTGAAAATAAATCAATAACAACGCGTTTTGCATACATAATCCCACTATTATTAAATAGGAAAAACGTAAGCATTCCCGTCATTAAATTAATTTGTGTATTAATAATAAAACTAAATATTAAAGATAAGAAGAAATATAACCACGTTTGAAAATTTGTTGTAATTTGCAACGAAAATAATAACGTAACGATAACCATGCCTGGAATGGAAAAGAAGGCAAAACGAAATATTCCCTCGCCAAGACCTTGCATAACTTTCATTCCCAAATAGTTATACGGACGAATTAATTCTACAGCCACACGTCCTTCTTGAATCTCCATCGCAATTTCCCTATCTATATTATTAAAATAGAAGGCACGTGCCATCCACGCGATTGCGATATACGTGGTCATTTGCGAAATAGATAAACTTTCAATATTCTCTTTTCCGCTATAAATTGCTTGCCATAAAAAATAGTAAGCACCGATATTAATCGTATAAATTAAAATCCCGCTATAGTAATTTGTACGATACGCAAGCATCATTAAAAAGCGAATTCGAATCATTTCAATATACTTACCCATGCGTAATACCTTCTTCATAAATGTTACGAATAATTTCCTCTGTAGACACTTCGTTAATTTTTAAATCTTTAATTTGAAAGGCTTGTACTACTTTAGAAATAAGCATTGAAATAATAACTTCTTCATTCGGAATTTTTGCAACCCATGCATTTTCCTCTTTTGCTTTCGACCAAACGACATGATTATCTGGCATAACCATTGATAAAGCCTGATAGGAAACTGGTGCAACAAACTGAAAGTGAATTTCCTTCTCCGCTCCCCACTGCGTACGAAGATTATTTAAAGAACCGTCATACATAATATTTCCTTCATCCAGCATGATAACGCGCTCACATAAAGCTTCAATATCAGTAATATCGTGTGTTGTTAATAAAATTGTTGTTTTATAACGTTCATTCATTTCTTTTAAAAATTCACGTATTTTCAATTTCACAAGTACATCTAACCCAATTGTTGGCTCATCTAAAAATAATAACGGTGGATTATGAATTAAGGCTGCCGCTAATTCACAACGCATCCTTTGACCAAGAGATAATTTTCGAACTGGTTTATCTAATAAGGGCCCTATATCTAACGTTTCAATTACGTGTTCCATATGCTCCTTATACTGAGCGTCTGATACACCATACACTTTCTTTAATAAACGAAACGATTCTTGTACTGCAATATCCCACCAAAGTTGCGAACGCTGTCCAAAAACAACACCAATTGTTCTTACAAATTCTTCTCTTTGTTTATGTGGGTTCATTCCATTTACTGTGATTTGCCCTGATGTCGGAGTTAAAATCCCCGTAAGCATTTTAATTGTTGTTGATTTACCAGCACCGTTCTCACCGATATAACCAACCATTTCACCTTGCTTCACAGTAAAAGATACATCATTTACTGCTGGTACTATTTTATAATTACGATTTAATAAATCGCGAAATGCACCCTTTAAGCCCGGACGACTTGAATAGGCTGTAAACTCTTTACGTAACCCTTGTACCTCAATTACCGATTTCATAATCGGACCCCCCTCCTAAATGTCACAACGAATAGTTTACCCAACTGCCTTCGCTATCACAAACAATACGTCTTTTCGAAAAACATGTTAGAATAATACATAGATTTTTGTAAGGAGATGAATTGTAGTGAATTTCACAAAGTCAGAAGCATTACATAAAGAAGCTTTAGAGCATATCGTTGGCGGTGTTAACAGTCCTTCTCGTTCTTTTAAAGCAGTTGGCGGCGGCGCTCCTGTTGCTATGGAACGTGGGAAAGGCGCTTATTTCTGGGATGTAGACGGAAATAAATATATCGATTATTTAGCAGCATACGGTCCTATTATTACTGGACATGCTCATCCGCATATAACAAAAGCAATTACAACAGCTGCTGAAAATGGGGTACTTTATGGAACACCAACAGCGCTAGAGGTAAAATTCGCAAAAATGTTAAAAGAAGCAATGCCTGCATTAGATAAAGTCCGTTTCGTAAACTCTGGTACAGAAGCAGTGATGACAACGATTCGTGTTGCTCGTGCTTATACAGGTCGCACAAAAATCATGAAATTTGCTGGTTGTTACCACGGTCATTCTGATTTAGTACTTGTGGCAGCTGGATCTGGCCCTTCTACTTTAGGAACTCCTGACTCAGCTGGCGTACCACAAAGTATCGCACAAGAAGTTATTACCGTTCCATTTAACAATGTAGAAACTTTAAAAGAAGCTTTAGATAAATGGGGTCATGAAGTAGCAGCTATCCTTGTAGAACCGATCGTTGGAAACTTCGGTATTGTAGAGCCTAAACCTGGATTCCTTGAAAAAGTGAATGAACTTGTTCACGAAGCTGGCGCACTAGTAATTTATGATGAAGTTATTACTGCTTTCCGCTTTATGTACGGCGGTGCTCAAGACTTACTTGGTGTTACACCCGACTTAACAGCGCTTGGTAAAGTTATTGGCGGCGGCTTACCAATCGGTGCTTACGGTGGTAAGAAAGAAATTATGGAACAAGTTGCTCCGCTTGGACCTGCATACCAAGCTGGTACAATGGCAGGAAACCCTGCTTCTATGGCATCAGGTATCGCTTGTCTAGAAGTACTTCAACAAGAAGGGCTTTATGAGAAATTAGATGAACTTGGTGCAATGCTTGAAAAAGGAATTTTAGAGCAAGCAGCGAAACATAATATCGACATTACATTAAATCGTCTAAAAGGGGCTTTAACTGTATACTTCACAACTAATACAATTGAAGATTACGATGCCGCACAAGATACAGACGGTGAAATGTTCGGTAAATTCTTCAAGCTTATGCTTCAAGAAGGAGTTAACTTAGCACCTTCTAAATACGAGGCATGGTTCTTAACTACAGAACATACAAAAGAAGATATTGAATATACAATCGAAGCTGTCGGCAGAGCATTTGCTGCCCTAGCAGACAATAAATAATCCCTTCATTAAAAGGAAAAAAGAAAGCTCACCTTTCTTTTTTCCTTTTTTCTATTTCATAAATCACGCATTAATAGTATAATTATTCATAATTATCTGTTTTATATTCTTTTACAGCATTACTATCTCTGTGTACAAGGTGATTTGCACCTTAAATAGTAAGATTATTCTAACTTTTACAAAAGGGGGGATTGACGGATGCTCAATAAAAAAAATACATGGACACCGTCTTTATTTCGAGATTATAGAAATGCAGAACATGATGCGTGTGGAATCGTTTCCGTTATGGAGAAACGAAAAATTGCTACAAAAGAAAACATTGACCTTTGCATACAATCACTCGTCAAAATGAATCATAGAGCTGGTTTCATTAATGGCGAGGGCGATGGCATCGGCATTCACATTGATATACCAAAAACGCTTTGGAATGAAAAACTAAAAAGTAGCGGATATAATCCAACGATTGTGGATCATCCCCACTTTATCGTTGGACATTTTTTTCTAAATAAAAAAGAAAACATTACTGCCTTAAAAGATTATATTCGTACGCAATTAAACAACAAAAACTTTGCAATCATTTTCGAAAGTGATGATGCAACAAACTCAGATGCGCTCGGTCCACTTGGTAAACAAGAAGAACCTTTATTTTGGCAAGTTGCCCTTATCGCAGAAAACGAAATTACAAATATTGAGCAAACATTATTTTCTGTCACAATAAAAATAGAGGAAAACGAAGCAATTCATGTTGCTTCATTAAGTCATGATCATGTTGTATATAAAGTTCTAGGTGCTGGTGATACGCTTGTTGCCTACTATAATGATTTACAACATCCGCTTATCGCTTCAACTATGACATTAGGACATAACCGCTACTCTACTAATACATTATCTAATTTTTTTCGTGTACAACCATTTAGCATTCTCGGACATAATGGTGAAATTAACACAATTGCGAAATTACGCGATCAAGCTGAAATGATTGATGTACCACTTACTGCAGGAGGCAGTGACTCTCAAGATTTAAACCGCACCTTAGAAACCCTACTTGTTCAATACGGCTACAGCTTATTTGAAGCAATGGAAATTCTATTCCCACCAATTATTAATGAAATTAAACTTTATGAAACACCTTTACAAGATTTATATACGTATATACGTGAAGCATGGGGACATTTTGCACAAGGACCAGCTGGCATCATTTCCCGTTTTAAAGATGAAGCTGTTTTCAGCGTTGATTCCCTTGGATTACGCCCAGTATGGAAAGTAGAGACAGAGAGCTCTTATATTTTCTCTTCTGAACCTGGAGTTGTATCACCAACTAAATATGTAGCAGAACCAAAACCACTCGCTCCTGGAGAAAAAGTCGGATTAAAATGGAATGAACAAGATGAACTTGTTCTTTATGAATATGACAAATATCAAATCCAAGTATATAACCGTTTTAAAAAGCGAATTGATACTACCAATTACCATTTAAATTTATCTATCCCTGAAACGAAAAAAATCCAAGGGCTATGTGATTCTGTTCAAGTTGAAACGAAACAATACGTCGCTTTCGGATGGGACCGAGAACATATTCAACTTCTTGAACAGATGGCAACAAAAGGCGTTGAGCCAATACGCTCACTTGGGCATGACTCACCACTTGCCGCACTCGATACTGATAGACGAAATATCGCTGACTTTATTAAAGAAAGTGTAGCTGTTGTTACAAACCCTGCAATTGATCGTGACCGTGAAATTGAACACTTCTCTACACGTACTGTACTTGGAGAGCGTCCAAGTTTATTAAGCGGCGCAAAACGGCCATTTGTAGTTGAAATGCTTTCACCAATTATTTTAGAAGGCAGCGTGGCACAACCTATTGCAGAGGAATTACACACAATTACGTACGAACAACTCATAGAGCTATTTAAGACTCATAACTCTATCGCCACAATCTCTGCTACATTCAGCTCGTCAGAAACTCTGCAATGCGCATTAAGCCGCATTAGTTCTGAAGCGATAGCTGCTGTTAACAATGGCGCTTCCCTACTAGTATTAGATGACGCAAAAGCCCATCTAAATGAACGATTGTGGATTGATCCACATTTAGTTACTGCTAAAGTACATCAAGCATTAAGTGAAAATAAATTACGCCGCAATTGTTCTCTCGTTATACGTTCTGGTGCTCTTCGCTCCTTACATGACATTGTCACGCTATATGGATTAGGAGCAGATGGTATTAATCCATATTTATTATTCGCGACTGTAAATGATGGAACAAAAACACCAATTACGAATCTATATAATGCACTTAATAAAGGATTAGAAAAAGTCATTTCAACAATTGGAATTCATGAGTTACGTGGTTACGGACGTCTCTATTCATCTATTGGGTTACATGAAGAAATCGCAAATATATTACAGATTACAAATTTCTTCGGTTCAAATGATTTAGCCTTTTCACTTGAATCACTTGTTGAAGATGCAAAAATACGAGCAGAGGATTATAACAATCCTAAAATTAGAATGCGAAAATCATTTCATATATTCCCGCGAATTTGGAAAGCAATCGGCGATGTTGCAAAAGGAAATTCTTATGATGATTACCGTGACAAGTTAAGTGAACTAGAAGAGAATAATCCAATTGCAATCAGACACCTTGTTCAAACGAAACAAACAAAACATGTCGTTCCAACTGAAGAAGTATCTATCGGCATCAAAAATCATAATTTACCATTTATTATTAGTTCTATGTCATTTGGTTCTCAAAACGAAATTGCCTTTCGCGCATATGCAGAAGCAGCCGATCAGCTAAATATGATTAGCTTGAACGGTGAAGGCGGCGAAATTAAAGATATGATTGGAAAATATCCACATACACGTGGACAACAAGTGGCATCTGGGCGATTTGGAGTAAATGCCGAACTACTAAACTCATCAAACTTAATTGAAATCAAAATCGGTCAAGGCGCAAAGCCTGGGGAAGGTGGGCATTTACCTGGTTCAAAAGTGACAGCCAAAATCGCTGAAGCACGTAATGCGACAATCGGCTCAGATTTAATTTCACCTTCTAATAACCATGATATTTATTCAATTGAAGATTTAGCTCAAATGATTACAGAAATTAAAACAGCTAATCAACTTGCCAAAGTAGCCGTGAAAGTCCCTGTTGTTCCTAATATCGGAACAATTGCTGTCGGTATCGCCAAAGCTGGCGCTGATTTTATTAACATTAGTGGATTCGATGGCGGAACAGGCGCTGCACGTATTCACGCATTGCAGCATGTAGGTCTCCCTGTAGAAATTGGTGTTAAAGCCGCTCACAACGCTTTATTAGAAGCAAGCATGAGACATAAAGTAGAGATTTGGGCAGATGGTGGTATTCGAAGTGTAAATGATGCCTTGAAAATCATGCTCCTCGGAGCAAACCGTATTGGATTTGGCACACTATCAATGATTGCAATCGGCTGTACTACTTGCCGTGGGTGCCATCTAGATACTTGCCATGTTGGAATTGCGACACAAATCGAGTCTGAAGCACAAGCAAAAGAACATGGGTTACGCCGCTTCGTCCCACGCGAATTAGAAAGCGCAGTTGCTGGCCTGCTAAATTTATTCACCTCTTTCGGTGTAGAACTAAAACGATTAACAGGACAGCTTGGTTATACAAATTTACAAGCAATTGTTGGGCGTTCTGATTTATTAGAGCAAGTTCGAGGCGAAAATTTATTAAACTTACGTAATTTACTACAAATAATAGAACATCCATCTGTTACAACAACAGAAGGCGTACCGGAAAAACAATTTAAGACAGTTCATTCCGCTGACTCAAAAGAATTGGTAGGCGTTGGTGTAGAGCAACGCGTTATGGGTGGTCTAGAATCATGTTATCGCGTTCGCAGTAAACTATATGAAGCTACTCAACTTGAACCACTTACATTAAAGTATACGAATGGTTCTATTCCCGGAAATGGGTTAGGTGCTTACAATAGTGAAAATTTATTTATACACGTAAATGGCGGCGCACAAGATGGCATTGGTAAAACTTCCTTTGGTGGTGGGATTTATATAACGAAATCAAAAGGAAAAGACGGAGTATATTATAACGGTTCTGTCGGAAAAGGATTTGGATATGGTGCACAAAAAGGGGCACTATACGTGCAAGGGAACGCTGATGCTCGCGCTGGCATTCGCCTTTCTGGGGCAGACATGATAATTGGAGGTAGAATAACAAAACCACTCCGTGAAAAAGAGCAAGGAAATATAGGTGCATACTCCAATATTAAAGGTTTTGCTTTTGAATATATGACAAATGGGCGAGCGCTTGTTTTAGGTGACCCTGGTCCATGGATTTGCGCTGGCATGACTGGCGGTGTTGTTTATTTGCGCCGTGATTCAAACTTAGGCTTAACAGAACAGGCCTTAAAAAGAAGAATCGCAAAAGGCGCAAATGTTACATTACAACCAATTAGTAAAAATGGTTTGAAAGATGTAACTGAATTATTGCTAGACTATATTCGTGTACTAAACGAGCACGAGCAATATGAGGAAGTTGCTTTGTTAACACCATTATTAGATGATATACAGAACAAGTTTTTTGAGATTATCCCGAAAAAAGAACAGGCAGATCCATCTATCTCAACAGAGTAAAATGAGTAATTTTCATTATTAAGAAAAAATTGACGAAGTACGCTTCTCATAGTAATCTATAGTAACAATTTGAGACCTGCTGAAATTCAGCAGGTTTTTTTACTAAAAACTGATGTTTAAAAGGAATTAGGAAAAATTATAAAGTGAAACTTTAATTAGCCTACACCAATCGGACGTTTACCGGCATCCAGCTTCTGAATTTTGAGGCGTGAATCTTACTACTCACAATTAGCGGGATAAAATGAACACTAATTTCTTTTAACGTCACTAAAATATCACTTGCTAACATATTGTAATGAATGTATAGTATCATGTTGTACATTCATTATGACAAGAGAAAGGATCTTATTAAGGGTATGAAACTTGGTGCTCGCATTTTAAAAACGGGTATTGCCATCACGTTAGCTTTATTTGCTTGTATTTTACTTCAATTACCGAGTCCGGTATTTGCGGGAATTTCAGCTATCTTTGCTGTCCAACCGTCTGTATACCGTTCTTATTTAACAGCACTTGAACAAATTCAAGCAAATGTAATTGGTGCGATATTTGCTATCGCATTTGCTACTGCTTTTGGACATAATCCTTTTATTATTGGATTAACATGTATATTAGTAATTGCTCTTACATTACAATTACGATTAGAAAACACAATATCAATTGCTTTAGTAACAGTTATCGCCATTATGGAGTATCAAGGCGAAGATTTCTTTAGTTTTGCCTTACTTCGATTTGCGACGATTATGATTGGTATTATTGCGGCTTCACTTGTAAATTTAGTATTTATGCCGCCAAAATATGAAACAAAACTTTATCATCGTATCGTTGATAATACAGAAGAAATTGTAAAATGGATTCGAATGAATAGCAGGCAGGCTTCTGATTTTACAACGCTAAAAACTGATATTGATCGTATGAAAGAAAAAATGATCAAACTAAACCATTACTATTTGCTGTATAAAGAAGAAAGAAGCTACACGAAAAAAGTAAAGTTCGCAAAAATTCGTAAGCTCGTTTTATTCAGACAAATGTTAGCGACAACAAGCCGTGCTTTAAGTACGTTAAAATCATTACACCGTACTGAAAATGAACTGCGCTATATGCCGGAAGAATTTCAGGAATCTATCCAAAACGAACTTGACTCATTAACGCATTATCATGAACAAGTTTTATTAAAATTTATTGGTAAAGCAAAAAAACAACAATCAGTTGAAATGCTTGATGAAGTTGAAACAGGTAAACAAGAATTAATTGATATCTTTATGGAATATCAAAATAAAGACGATGAAGAAGCATATAAAACATGGTTACATCTCTTCCCTCTTATTTCTTCCATCATTAACTATAGTGAAGAAGTAGAGCATTTAGATTTGCTTGTAGATAGCTTCTACACATACCATAAACCAGAAAAAGAACTCCAAATCGATGATAAAAAAGAAGACGAATAAAAAACAGCTCCTTTTATGCTAAAGGAGCTGTTTCTGTTATATGTTGAAGTTGATATAAATTGTAATAAAATCCTCTTTTTCGCATTAACTCTTCATGAGAACCAGTCTCTTTAATCTCACCGTCTTCAATGTAAATAATCGTATCAACATGCGTAATCGTCGCTAATCGATGTGCAATTATAATCGTTGTCCGGTCAGCAGCTAACGTCTGAAGCGCCTCTTGAATATACCTTTCATTTTCTAAATCTAATGCTGAAGTTGCTTCATCTAATATAAGTACCGAAGGATTCTTTAGAAACACTCGTGCAATTGCCACGCGTTGTCTTTGCCCGCCCGATAGCTTCACACCACGTTCTCCAACGACAGTATTATAACCATCTGGTAAGTCTATAATAAAATCATGAATTTGCGCAGCTTTAGCAGCTGCAATCACCTCTTTCTCTGTAGCCTTCGGATTTCCATATAAAATATTAGCTCCAATTGTATCGCTAAACAATAAATTATCTTGCAGTACAATTCCAATATGACTACGCAAATTTCTCATATTATACTTTCTTACATCTATGCCATCTACATAAACCGTGCCTTCAGAAACATCATAGAAACGCGGGATCAAACTAGCAAGAGATGACTTTCCTCCCCCACTCGCTCCTACAAGCGCTACTTTCTCTCCAGGTTGCATAGTTAATGACAAGTTGTGTAATATCTCTTTTTCATCTGCATTATAACGAAAAGAAACATTGTCAAATACAATTTCTCCATTTAATTTTTTCGTTTGTACCGCATTTGGTACATTAACAATATCGTATTTTTCATCTAACAGTTCAAACACACGGTCCATCGATGCAAAAGATTGTGTTAATGTTGTAGATGAATTAACAAGGCGGCGAAGCGGACTATATAAACTATCCATATATCCAACAAAAGCTACCATCGTTCCTAGCGTTAACTGCCCTTGAATTACTTCATATGCTGCAAAACCAATCACAAGTAACGGACCTAAATCGGTTAACGTGTTTACTGCCGAAAATGTTCTTGCCGTCCAACTTGTATGGGTTAATGCTTTCGTTAAAAATTCATTATTTCTTTTTTCAAACTGCTTCCCCTCATACTCTTCTAACGCAAAGCTACGTGTCACTTGCATTCCTTGAATACGTTCATGCAAATACCCTTGCATCGTCGCTAACGCTTGTGAACGCTCTTTCGTCAATTTCCGAAGACGTCCGAAAAAATATTTCACTGCAATTACATAAATAGGTAAAATCAATAACGCAACAAATGTTAATTTTATATTCATAGAAAACATAACAATGATAGCAATAGCAATTGTTGCAGTATCTAACCAGACGTTCATCAAACCAGTAATTACAAAATCTTTCGTTTGTTCTACATCATGGATGACACGCGAAATAATCTCCCCTGTTTTTGTATTGGAGTAATAACGTAAACTTAACTTTTGTAAGTGACCGAAAATATGCTTCCGCAAATCATACAGTATTGTATTTGCGATACGTTGGGCGAAATATTGACGATAATATTCAATCGGTGGTCTTAATACCGCAAAAATAAAGAAAGCAATTCCAATCGCTGTTATTAATTGAGATGTTTTATCTTGAAGTGAGCCAGCGCCTTGAATTACATCATCGATAATATACTTTAATAACCACGGCATAATAAGTGGGATACCGAACTTAACTAGTCCAATAATAATTGTAATAGCAATAAGCCATCGATATGGTTTAACAAATTGTAAATATCTTTTTATGCCTTGCACATAATCCCCCCTCTAATAGGACAAACCTGCCGGGAAGCCCCCTGCAGGTTTGTTTTAATTTCTGTACATTAAATATCGTTCATACCACATATCTACGAAATCTGGTGCAAATGGACCTTTTCTTTGATGAATCCACTGTGTTAAATGTGCTACATTTCGTTTTAAAATTGTATCAATAACAGGTGGATACTGCATAATTTCACTATGTTTTTCATACTCATCTTCATCTAGAAGCGTATATGTCATATCTGGATATACTTTAATATCTAAATCATAATCAATATACTTTAATGCTTCAGGATCATACGCAAAAGGTGAGCTTAAATTACAATAATAATATACGCCATCTTCCCTAAGCATCCCAATCACATTAAACCAATAGTTGGCATGAAAATAACAAATTGCTGGTTCACGAGTAATCCATGTTCGGCCATCCGATTCTGTAACTACTGTACGATCATTCGCTCCGATTACAAGACTCTGTGTCCCTTTTAAAATTGTTGTTTCTTCCCACATTCTATGAATGGAGCCATTATGTTTATAACTATGTATTTGTACTTTTTCTCCTTCTTTGGGAAATCCCATATATGCTCCCTTCTTTCAACTGCAAATGCCCTTTGAACGGCATTCACTTTTTTTCTATTATAACTTTTTTGTCGAAATTTTAAAACTAAAGGGATAAGACTCTATTTTTCAAACTGAATATGCAGGAGGTTTATCGTTGAATACTATGCCCCACCGCTTCTTAGGAGATAAAAGGATTGTACTGTATTATTTATAAGCGAGGACACGTAATAGAAAAAGCCCTTCTCTATTTCCATACAAAGAAGGACTTTTCACCTAAAGATAACAATATATCTTATCCTAAATTTGAAATCATTTTTTCAGTTGCAAAAGATTGAATTACACTATTCGTTTGTTCTTCAAATTTCTCATGTAACATCTTCAACGCTACTTCTGTTCTATATATTTCCTGGCGGATAAAATGCAGTTCTTTTTTATCGCACGTATCTTTTTCATTCATTTCAATTTGTTGATACTTCTCTAGATGTGCTTGTAACTTTAACAATTCATCCATCGTTTCTAATTGCTCCCCTACCAACTTATCAAAATCGTTCATTACTTACCCCCTTTTGGACTTATTCATCAGTTATTATTCCTAATTACATAATTCTAATTGTTAACTTCCTTCTCCTTTGACTACATTTGTTGACTTATTAGAAGTTATGTCGTTCGCTTTCTTTTCATTACAACGATCCACGCAAAAAGAAAACACTTCTCCCGAATTAGAGAAGTGTTTTTCTTTCATTACTGATTTGAGCTAGAAGATTGTGATTGTTTTGCAGCTGACTTAGCATTTTGTTTTTTCACAGAATGCACGTCTGTTTCAGTTGCAAATTCTGTACCATAACTAGCGTTTGCACTTTGTGCACCAGAAGCTTGTGCTTTCTTTGCTTCTGATTGTGCGTTTGCTTGTTTTACAGCTTGTACATCTGTTTCAGTTGAAAACTCTGTACCATAACTAGCATTTGTACTTTGAATGCTAGCACCAGAAGTTGCTTTGTTATAACCTTGTTGTTTTTTACTCATCTTTCTCACCTCCACAATCAATAATGTAACCAATTCACTTAGAAGCTATCCGTAATTTTCTTTTGAATAATTTCCGCATATATCTTTTGTTACTTATTCAAACTATAAGAAATGGAGGTGGAAATATGTATATAGGACGCGATATGACTGAACTAACGATGATTTCAAAAAATGAATGGAAAGAAGATGAATTAGCTTATTTTCATCACTCACTACAACAGGTTCTGCCTTATTTAAATGTAGAAGGGCAAAGTATTTACAAAGAAATTGTAGTAGAAATCGAATCAAGAGGCGGCTTACAAGAAGGTGAAGCTAGTTGGACTCATGGGACAAAAATTTCTTACGATTAAAAAAGTGTTCCCTAGATTGGGAACACTTTTTTATTTATTGCATTGTAATTTTCTCCACACAATTTTCATAAATAGTACGGTGTGATTTTGAGAAAGGTAATTGCTCAAATACCTCTTTCGATACAAATTTTAATGTATCTGTATCAACAATATTACCGGTTACTTTTCCGTAAAATACAAATATATCCCAAGTACGATGTGTAAACGTATGTTGTACATTCATTGCGTATTCATCAATAGAAACCTCGAGCTCAAATTTTTCTTTCATATAATCTATAAGCTGTTCCTTCTGATTTCGAATACCTTCTCCAAGTTCAGCATTAGGAAACTCCCACATGTTAGCTAACAAACCTGTACTTGGACGTTTATTAATAACGTAACGACCGTCTTCAGTTTGAAGTACGCCTGCAACAATAGGTACCATTTTAGGAGCTTTCGCTTTACTTTTTACTGGTAATTCTTTTTGAACACCTTCAGCATATCCTCTGCAATGCTCACGCACAGGACAAAGTAAGCACGATGGATTTTTAGGAATACAAATCAATGCACCTAATTCCATCAATCCTTGATTAAAATAAGATGGGTTTTCTACTGAAATAATTTCACGCACAATCTCTTCAAAAACTTTTCGAGTCTTTGGTTTTGCAATATCATCCCATACTGATAAAATACGAGATAATACACGCATAACATTTCCATCAACTGCCGGCTCTGGTATACCATATGCGATACTTAAAATAGCACCTTTTGTATATGGTCCTACTCCTTTTAACTTTTCAATTTTCTTTACATCACTTGGTACAACCCCGCCGTATACTTCTTTTACCTCTTTTACTGCCGCATGTAAATTACGTGCTCTAGAATAATATCCTAAACCTTCCCATGCTTTTAATACTTCTTCATCATCAGCGTTCGCTAACGCTTCAAGTGTAGGAAACTTCCCCATAAAATTTGCGTAATATGGTTTTACAGCTTCTACTCTTGTTTGCTGCAACATAATTTCAGAAACCCAAACGCGGTATGGATCTTTATTCTTTCTCCACGGTAAGTCGCGCTGTTCTTCTTCAAACCAACCAATTAAATCATTTTGAAACTGCTCTATATTAAAATTGTTTAGTATTTCAAGTGTCAAACTTGATCCCCCTCATTTTTTTGCATATAAGTACTATTATAAAGATTTTAGGAAAAAATTTAAGTAAGATGACATAGGAAATAGAAGGCAAAGGACTTGAGGTATCGAATAAAAAGAGTTACATTAATAAAAAACGGAGGTGGATTTCTATGGACACAGCCACTCACCTTGTTATGGGTATCACTTTAGGTAGCTTAGCAACATTAGATCCAGCCATAGCACAAAGTGATATTGGCCCCCAAGCTGTTATGCTTGCTACAATTGCTGGTTCCAACATTCCTGACATTGACACAGTTTTAAAATTGCGTAATAACGCTAAATATATAAGAAATCATCGTGGGATTACTCATTCTATTCCTGCGGTAATTCTTTGGTCATTCCTTATAAGTGGCATCTCTTTCGCCTTCTTTTCAGAAGCTCCATATCTTCATCTACTACTTTGGTCATTTATTGCCGTCTTTCTTCACGTCTTTGTAGATATTTTCAACGCCTATGGTACACAAGCATTACGACCTTTCACAAAAAAATGGGTCGCACTTGGCATAATTAATACATTCGATACCGTAATTTTCTTTATCCATATACTTGCAATTGCTTGCATGCTCGTCGGTTCTCATAAGGGATATACAGCTTTAGCGGCATATATATTAATGATTGTTTACTATATCGGACGGATTATGATGCACAGAAATATAAGAAGCGTTGTACACAAACGTTTCAAAAATGTCGAAAAGATTATCATTTCTCCTTCTTACCGATTTTATCATTACCATTTAGCAGTCGTTACGGCTGATTATTACTACGTTGCGAGATGGCACCGTGGTAACATCATGATATATGATAAGTTCGATCGGATACCGTTCCCAGACAATAATATTATGCGAGCAGCTAAACAAGATGAAAACATCTCAGCCTTCCTATCTTTCTCTCCTGTATATCGCTGGGATATTTTTGATCATGACCATTATTATGAAGTACGATTCATTGATTTACGATATCGAAGTAAAGATTATTATCCATTTGTTGCAATCGTTCAGCTCGACCACAATTTAAATATTATTAGTTCCTATACAGGATGGATCTTTAGTGAAGAAAAGCTTCGAAAAAAACTGGAATTACTTCCACATTAAAAAAAGCGACTTAAGTCGCTTTTTTTAATGTTTCAAATGATCTTCTTGATTAATTAAATGACTATACTTCGGATTATTTGTCCGCATTTCATGAAGGCGTACACCATGATTATTAATCCATGATCGTACCACTTGTTCCGTCATTTCATCGCCTTGATAACGACCTGATTTTGCATAAGTTGTTTGAAAATCTTCCCATAGTAACTCAACCCACGCACGAGCTTGTGCGTAAGAAAGCTTGTCATTCTTGTCTAATAATTCTTTCGTTAATGTTTCATAAATATCATTCATATTATAATCTCCTTTTACCTATTTATCCCTTCATTTCTAAAGGATAGTTTCTTCAATTTTGCACATTCTATAATTGATACTTCTTAAAGAGGTATCAACCGATAATGAGGAGGGCGTTCGCAATGGGTAAACAAGCCGAATTTTGGTCTGAGTCAAAAAACAACAGCAAAATCGACGGTCAACCGAAAGCGAAATCACGCTTCGCTTCGAAACGACCTAACGGCACAATTAACACGCACCCACAAGAACGTATGCGTGCTGCAAATCAGCAGGAAGAATAGTACAAATTAAATTAACTTCCTACACGAGGTGATAAAGATGAGCTACCGTGATCGCTTAGATAGTCGTTCTGAATTATTTAACCATACGTGGACTCGTCCAAAACATGCGAAAGCACAAGTTAACGGACAGACGCAACAAACCCAGTCTCTCATTATATTGGCAAATGAATGTAAAAAACGCCAATTTTAGAATCTCCTATCTCCTTTAACGCCTACCAAAGATGAAAACCAGAGAGATATATGCTCTCTGGTTTTTATTTTTCTTGCAATAAGGAAATTGGTATGCCAATCTCTTCATTATCATTTTGCTTATATCCCCAAGCAAATACCCCATTGAAATACGTAATTTTAAATAATACACCAGGTTCTTCTACTAATTCATATGTTTCACCAATACGGAATTTGTTTACATCCGTCATATAAGCACGAGCCATTGCCATTTTTCTCATTAATACATCAAATTCATTGACAATCCCAAGCTGCTCAGCTTTTACTGCTTGCTCCTTCAAAGCGCCAATTTCTTCCCTTAGCTCATGCGGTGTCATTTCACTGTAGCGTTTTGGCATATTCATCTTATTCTCCTCATTCCTCTTCGCGTTTCATTTGCAAAAATATCTCGATTTCATCAATAGAGAATCCTTTTCGATATAACGCTTGTTTCATCTTGTTTTCAAATGTCCATCCATCATACTTCTTATATTTCTCATAATATTTATTCCCATGATAGTGTAACGCTTCTTGTTGCTTTTCGTCATCTTTTTCGTCTTTCAATTCTTCCAAACAAATTTGAATTACTTCTCTAGAATATCCTTTTCGAACAAGCATCTCATCTAACTTTAGTTTCATTTGTAAAAAAGAATGTTTTTGATAAGATTTTTTCTTCTTCTCTATGAGAAACAAGGCATTCTCAATTTGCTTTTCCTTCGGATATTCTTGTAAACTATGTGTAATAATTAAATCCTGAACACCTTTATTTAATAACTCTCTTTTAATAACAGTTGGACCTTTTCGATTCACATTACTTTGCGTTCGCGTATATAAAACAGCATACTCTTTATCATTAATATATCGGTCATGTAATAATTTCGAAACGACTTCAGAGATGATGGCCTGTCCCACTTCTTTTTTTCGTAAAAAATCTTCTATTTCTTGTTTTGTTCTCATTTGATAGGATAAATAGGAGATTGCTTGTAAATATGCTTTTTGTACTTCTTCATTGTACAAAATATTTCCTAACTCGATTTCATCAATTTCTAAGCCTTTTTGTAATCCATGTTTTATTAAGATTACTTGATCCACACTAAATCCGTACTCTTCGCCTTGACCTTTATCAATATAAATATTAAATCGTTCTTTCGATCGTTTTTGTACTTCTATTTTTGTAATGACAGCCATACTCTCACCTCTCTATTATTTTAACATAGTCGAGGAACATTTTTTCTTTTCAAGAATATATATAATGAGGAGGAAATACTTGTGAAAATCGCAATTTCTGGTGGTACAGGCTTTATCGGTAAATCCCTTTCTACTTTTTTTATTCAAAAAGGATATACTGTTTACATTCTCACACGAAAAAAAACTACTGAAACTTCCGATCCTAACCTTCAGTATGTTCAATGGACACCAGATTTACAAACCTTCCCCCTCTCTTCTATTGATATAGTTATTAATCTAGCCGGAGAGTCTATTAATAGTAGATGGACAAAGCAACAAAAGAAAGTCATTTTAAACAGTAGAATTCAAACAACAAAAGGAATCATTAAACAATTGCAGACACTCCATACAAAACCACACACATTTATTAACGCAAGTGCTATTGGATACTATGGAACGTCTGAAATAGAGTCTTTTACAGAACAGCATGAGACTCCTGGAAATGACTTTTTAGCAAATACAGTATATTCATGGGAACAAGAAGCATCTAAAGCACGTTCTCTCGGAATACGAACAATCTACGCAAGATTTGGAGTTGTATTAGGTGCAAATGGAGGAGCTCTTCCCAAAATGCTACTTCCCTATCAATTCTATATCGGCGGCACCATTGGTTCTGGGAAGCAATGGTTATCATGGATTCATATAGACGATGTCGTTCGTATGATGGATTTCATCATACACAAAAAAGAAATTGATGGTCCTCTTAATATGACAGCACCAACACCCATAAGAATGAAGGAATTTGGAGAAAACATTGCAACTATAATGAAAAAACCTCATTGGTTGCCTGTACCTTCATTTATCATTCAAACTTTACTGGGTGAAATGAGCATACTTGTACTAGAAGGGCAACGTGTATTACCCATTAAGGCAATTGAACATGGATACCAATACACATTTCCGGCAATAGACCATGCATTACAAAATATACTTTCGCATACAATGTAGTACTTCTAAAACACAATTTTACATGGGCTCTTTCAAAACTTTCATTTTCTAGGATCCTAAGCATTACCATACAAATAACCTTTCAGTTACTTTCCCTTAACTTCCATTAGCATTATAAAGTAACAGAAATGAGGTACCTATGAAAATATTGCTCAAACAAGCCATTGTATACCCTATTACATCTCAAAAGTTTCAAGGAGATGTACTCGTTACAGGAGAGCGAATTACCGAGGTCAAACCTTTTATTCAACCTACTCAAGATATGACCGTTATAGATGCACGAGCACTCCATCTCTTACCTGGCTTTATTGATGTCCATACTCACCTTGGTCTCTATGATGAAGGTACTGGTTGGGCTGGAAATGATGCCAATGAAACATCTGAAGTTTCAACACCACATATTCGTTCTTTAGATGGAATCCATCCTTTCGATATTGCCTTTCAAGACGCTGTACAAAACGGAATTACAACCGTTCACGTTATGCCTGGCAGTCAAAATATTATCGGGGGTACTACTTGTGTAATAAAAACAGCTGGAACTTGTATTGATCATATGATTATTCAAGAACCTGCTGGTTTAAAGATTGCCTTTGGAGAAAATCCTAAAAAAGTCCATAGTAATGGAACAAAAGAATCCATTACACGTATGGGGATTATGGGGTTACTTCGGGAATCATTCTATGAAGCACAACACTACGGGCACGAAGCTGATTTTAGAATGCTTCCTATTTTAAAAGCATTACGTCGTGAAATACCCGTACGTATCCACGCTCACCGAGCAGATGATATTAGTTCTGCGCTACGCTTTGCAACGGAATTCAACCTCGATCTACGTATTGAACATTGTACAGAAGGACACTTTCTTGTTGAAGAGCTTTCGAAACACAATTTGAAGGTTTCAGTTGGTCCCACTCTGACACGTCGTTCTAAAATCGAACTAAAAAACAAGACATGGGATACTTACCATATATTATCTAAAAATGGTGTGGAAGTTTCTATAACAACAGATCATCCTTATACACCCATTCAATATTTAAATATTTGTGCCGCTGTTGCAGTAAGAGAAGGGTTAGACGAGAAAACAGCACTAGAAGGAATCACCATATTCCCAGCGCGAAATTTGCGTTTAGAGGATAGAATTGGAAGCATTGAGGTTGGAAAAGACGCCGATCTCGTGTTATGGACTCATCATCCTTTCCATTATTTAGCCAAGCCTGTACTAACTATGATTGATGGAAAAATAATTTACAAAAAAAATAAAAAAAACTAGTTTATTTTTTTGACTAGATAAAGTATTATACGATTATAAACTGAATGAAACCATAATCAATTTGTGTCGTGATTATCATTTTCAAATTGATGAATGGGGAAGGCAAATGGTGCGCCACCAGCGTTAGAAACTGGTTCTAGTGGGTTCGATTCCCACCCCGAAATTTTTTAAAGATTGATATAAAAATTTCGAGGGTGGGGTGTTTTTTCGTCATGCTACCCTCGTGTGAGGAGGAGTTAGTATGTTGAAAAAACGCGACTTACACGACAGCCACGTTCTATACGAGTTAATGGTGGATCCAGCTGTCTTCCCTTTTGTGCGTCAAAAGGCTTATTCTTATGAAGAATATTTATTCTTAACAAAACAAACGATTGAAGCTGAAGAACGTGGTGAATTAATTTCACGCACAATTTTAGATGAATGGGGTAACCCTATCGGAACAATTACTTTATTTGATGTGCAAGAAAAAGCTGGATTTCTCGGGACATGGCTTGGCAAACCATATCATGGAAAAGGCTATAACAAATTAGCAAAAGATTCATTTTTTAGTGAACTTTTCTATGAATTAGATATTGAAACAATTTTCATGCGTATTCGTAAAATAAATATTCGTTCTATTAAAGCTGCAGAAAAACTGCAATATGTGAATCTAGCAAACGAAACAAGAAAAGCCGTATATGATGAAATTAACGCAAACGAAGAAGTGTATAACTTATATGAAATTCCAAAAGATCAATACACACTTGCTACAATGCGAGATACAACCTTCCAAGATGCTCATCAATTAAAAGAAGCGTAATCTAAATTTTCTGAAATGATAATCAATCGTTAACATTTTCCATATGCGTATATCCCCTCATGTCTTTGGAAACGATAAATAGTAACTTTAAGACACGAGGTGATTTGTAATGGATAAAAAGAAACGTGATAAAGCAAAAAACACATTATCTAGTACACAAGAAGTTCTCTATCAACGCGAATTTCAAAAAGCAGATCGTGCAGCAGGATATCGCTCGAAAAGCATTTAAAGTGAAAATGAATAATTAGAAGTTTCCCCCCTAATTATTCATTTTCATTACATAATTTTCTCGACTGATAGAAGTAAGCAAAAAAGCCCCTTATACATAAGGGACTTTTTTTGCTGTGGACAACTTTATCCACAAAACCAACAGAATTGTTAGTAATTTTCAAAAACATTTAATATTTTTCTATATTAAAGCATATATCAGCTGTTTTAATTGTGGATATTTTTCTAAAAATTGTGGACAATGTGGATATAGTTGTTAATATTCCGACTTTACTGTTTAATGAAAGCGTAATCCTTTTGTGGATAACTGGCTGAATTTTCTTTGAAAATAATAAAGAACCCTCTTTACATATACAAAGAGGGTTTCATATTAAGTAAAAGATTGTGCAAGAGCAGGTGATTTAATAGGTATATGACGCGGTTCTGCATGATTTTCTGCCAAAATTGCATCTACAATATGACCAGCTGGCTCTGGAAGATAGATGCTTTTCATTGCTTCTTTCATTTGAAGAAGCTTCACATCATCTTGTAATAATGCCTCTGTTTTTGCAAAAACCTCACTATCATCGCGAATGACAACTGCTGCTCCCTTTCTTTCAAAGTACATCGCATTTTCATTTTCTTGTCCTGGAACAGGCTTATATAAAATGACAGGTACTTGCAACGCTGCTGCTTCACTTAATGTTATTCCGCCTGGCTTCGTAATCATACAAGAAGTAACACGGAATAATTCATCAATATTTTCAACATACCCAAACACTTTTAATGCATCGGAATTTTGCTTCTGTAAACTTAATAAATCCTGTTTTAAAGCTTCATTTTTCCCACAAACGACAACTATTTGTAAATTAGGCACTGACATAAATGATTGGCATAGTTCTTTTACATTTCCTAATACCCCATGAGCACCTGCTACAATTAGTAAAATCTTTTTATTCTTACATAACTGATATTTAGTATATATGATTTCCGGATTTACCTTTAACTCAAAACTACTCCGAATTGGAATTCCTGTTTCAACAATTTGTTCCGCAGGTACACCGATATCAACCATCAATTCTTTCACATGATCCGTTGCAACAAAATAACGATCTACTTCTCGATGAATCCATATTTTGTGCACGCAAAAATCCGTTAATACGTTATAGACAGGAATTGAAATACCTGTTTGTTTCTTCAATTCTGGTACAGCGATAATTGGAAATGTATTAATTACAATATCTGGTTTCTCCACCTGTAATAGTGTTTTCAAACGTTTTCTTCCAAAGTTCGCATACCAAGATGCTATTTTCTTATCATAAATTTTTTCTACCCCGTAATAAAACAAACGATATAATTCTTTTCCTATTGTATAACTTTTTAAATATAGATATTTTGTAATGTCAGTTATAAATGGATGTGATTCTCCAAACAAGTCGCATACAATAACATCTTCAATTCCTTTTTGGCGAAATGTTTGTTCTAATGTTTTTGCTACTTGCACATGACCATTACCGTAATGTGCAGTTAATATTAAAACCTTGGGGTTTTTTATCAAACAAATCCACTCCTAGCTTTTTGTTTCTCCATATTGCATATACGACAATAGGAAAAACATTTTCCTTAAAAATTACATAAACAGATTCTAATAATTCCCTTTCAGCTATGTACCTGTCGTGGATATGCAAAGCATATAAGATTGACCCCTTAATCCTATCTGTGCTCATATCTTTACATTATACTTTCCTATAAGAGCTTTCGCAATAACTTACAAATGTTCTCTATTCCATGATACTCACTCTTTTACTTCTTAATTCTTTTTACTATTTTGATTTCCCTTTACAATTATGTAAATTTCTCCATTTATTCCGTACAAAATTATGGATATTCTACTTTCAGTATACTCTTTTATCAATATATACTCTAGATTTTATTGTAAAGAAAGCAAAAAGCCTAATCCAATATTTGGATTAGACCGCTTGTAAAATATATTTAGCATGTTCTACATTTTTCTCAGTAGGTGGTTCTACATTTGCGAGTGGATACTTGTGTCCAAGCGCCTCCCATTTATATACACCAAGCTTATGATATGGTAACACTTCAACTTTTTGAACATTAGACAGACTTTGAATAAAGCTAGATAGTTTTTGTAGATCCTCTTCATTATCCGTAACACCAGGAACTAATACGTGTCGTACCCAAATTGGTTTATTCTTATCCGATAAATAACGAGCAAATTGTAAAATATGTTCATTTGGTTTCCCTGTTAATTTACGATGCTTTTTGGAATCGATATGTTTCAGATCCAATAAAACTAAATCTGTATAATCCATTAAAATATCTAGCTTATTTTGGAATTCTGGTTCCTCAGAATAACAACCACCAGAAGAGTCGATTGTGGTATGGATACCAGCCGCTTTACACTTTTTAAACAACTCAATTAAAAAGTCTAGCTGTAATAATGGCTCTCCACCGCTAACTGTTATACCGCCTCCGGAAGCTTCAATAAATGGAAGGTAACATGTCACATCCTGCATCACTTCTTCAACTGTTATTTCTTTACCTTTACCGATTTCCCACGTATCAGCATTATGACAATATTGACAACGTAATAAACACCCTTGTGTAAATATGACATAACGAATCCCCGGGCCATCAACAGTACCACAAGACTCTACAGAATGTATTCTTCCTTTTACCATGTTACTTCCTCCTTTATTGAAACAGCCTCCCTTCGCTATATATTAAGAGCGAAGGGACACTTTTTTCATTTACATGCTTTCATGCATTGTACGGTTAATTACATCAATTTGTTGTTCACGAGTTAATTTAATAAAGTTTACAGCATAACCAGATACACGAATTGTTAATTGTGGATACTTCTCAGGATGTTCCATTGCATCCATTAATGTTTCACGGTTAAATACGTTAATATTTAAGTGGTGCCCTTCTTTTACTGCATAGCCATCAAGCATTGATACTAAGTTACGTACTTGTACATCATCTTCTTTACCAAGTGCTTTCGGAATAATAGAGAATGTATTAGAAATACCATCTTGTGCATCTTCATATGGTAATTTAGCCACAGATAATAATGAAGCTAATGCACCTTTTGTATCACGTCCATGCATTGGGTTCGCACCTGGTGCAAATGGTTCTCCAGTACGGCGGCCATCTGGAGTATTACCAGTTTTCTTACCGTATACAACGTTAGATGTGATTGTTAAGATTGACATTGTATGAACAGAATTTCTGTATGTTTTATGTTTACGAAGTTTATTCATAAATGTTTTTACAAGATTTACAGCAATCTCATCTACACGATCATCATTGTTACCGTATTTAGGGAAATCTCCTTCAATCTCGAAGTCAACTGCAATACCATTTTCATCACGAATTGGTTTTACTTTTGCGTATTTAATTGCACTTAATGAATCTGCTACTACAGATAGACCAGCGATACCTGTTGCCATTGTACGAAGAACGTTTGTATCATGAAGTGCCATTTCAATACGTTCATAGCTATATTTATCATGCATGTAATGGATAACATTTAATGTGTTTAAATATAGACCCGCTAACCATTCCATTGTCATATCAAACTTATGCATAACTTCTTCATAATTTAATACTTCAGAAGTAATTGGTGCGTACTCAGGACCAACTTGTGCTTTTGACTTTTCATCTTTACCACCGTTAATCGCATATAATAATGCTTTCGCTAAGTTTGCACGAGCTCCGAAGAACTGCATTTGTTTACCGATTCTCATTGCAGATACGCAACATGCAATACCGTAATCATCGCCGTATTCAGGACGCATAATGTCATCATTTTCATATTGAATTGCTGATGTTTTAATAGACATTTTCGCACAGTAGTTTTTAAAGTTCTCTGGTAATTGTTTAGACCAAAGAACAGTTAAGTTTGGTTCTGGAGCTGGTCCTAAATTATCTAATGTATGCAAGAAACGGAATGAGTTCTTTGTTACTAATGGACGACCATCTAATGCCATACCACCGATAGATTCAGTTACCCAAGTTGGGTCACCAGAGAATAATTCATTATAATCAGGTGTTCTTGCGAATTTCACAAGACGTAATTTCATAATGAAGTGATCTACAATTTCTTGTACTTCTTCTTCTGTTAAAGTACCATTTGCTAAATCTCTTTCAATGTAAATATCTAAGAATGTAGAAGTACGTCCAAGACTCATTGCAGCCCCGTTTTGCTCTTTAATCGCTGCAAGGTATGCGAAGTATAACCATTGGAATGCTTCTTGTGCATTTGTTGCTGGCTTAGAAATATCGAAGCCATGAGAAGCAGCCATTTCTTTTAACTCTTGAAGTGCACGCATTTGCTCAGATAACTCTTCGCGTAAACGCATCGTATCTTCGCTCATTACACCACCAGTTAAATTCAAATCAGCTTTTTTCGCTTCAATTAAATGATCAATACCATATAACGCTACTCGGCGATAGTCACCGATAATACGTCCACGTCCGTATGCATCTGGAAGACCAGTAATAACACCTGATTTACGTGCATTTCTCATTTCTGGTGTGTATGCATCAAATACACCTTGGTTATGAGTTTTTCTCCACTCTCTAAAAATACGACTAAGTTCTTTATCCATTTCGTATCCATAAGATTCACAAGCTTGTTCTGCCATACGAATACCACCATATGGTTGTAAAGAACGTTTAAATGGTTTATCAGTTTGGAAACCGACTACTTTTTCAATATCTTTATTTAAGTATCCTGGGTCATGTGATGTAATAGAAGAAACAATTTTTGTATCCATATCAAGAACGCCACCGTTTTCACGTTCTTTCGTTGTTAAATCCATTACTTGATCCCAAAGTTTTTTCGTTGCTTCAGTTGCTTCTGCTAAGAAAGATTCGTCCCCTTCGAAAACGTTTACATTATTTAAAATGAAATCGCGAACATCAATCTCTGCTTTCCATTTTTCACCTTTAAAGTTTTCCCATGCGTTTTTAACATTTTCTAATACTTGAGTCATCCTAATCTCCTCCATTTTTGATTAGTACAGGACTAAGATTTTTTATATAACAGCTTACACACTTAGAATACTACTTTTTTACGAAAGTGAACGAAATAGTTGTGACATGTTTGTGAAATGTTGAGCAAACTACTATATATATAGTGTTAACTTCATTTAAAAGTCTTTAAAATTAACCCTTTCCTTAATTGTATTTTTTTGGTATCCTTATATACGAGTCCTATTTTGTAATATAAGAACAATACCCATTGTAGAGCTGTAATACTCTTATCTCCTAATCTGTTATAGTTTTTATAACAGAACAAAAAAGTGTACACATGTTGTACACTTTTTTTGTTACTTCTATAAAACATCTCTTTTTCTATTGCCATCATAGAATCCGCCACGATTGTCTGTTAATGCAATTATTTGATCTAGTCCTTCTATATGATCACCTATAATTCGAAGTACAGCTGGTGGATGACCTATTTTAGCAAAATGTTCACTGGGACGAATACGGTTCATCTTATCGACCTCAACACGACTTACACATGCAACTTCAAATCCTGAAAGAATAGCTTTCACTTGGGCTACACACGGCGCCAGTAAAGATCTATACCCAATTTCTTTCAAACACTTACGGCTAAACGCATTCGGTACAGCGATAAGAGAGCCTACGCCTAGATCTTTTCTATCACAAGCTAAATTTAATGCATATTTAAATGCAGTTACAAGATGAAGCGGTACTCTTAAATCTAAATAATGATTTAGATCATTTAATGCAACATCTGTTCCATCTGCAATAGCTTTCGCAAAAGGATACAGCTCACTCGCTGGAATAACAAAATCGCCATCTATAAATAACACAATTTCTCCTTTTGCAAAATACGTTCCAAGTGAGCGCCCCACATCATTTCCGAGTGCTTCTTTATATACAATTGTCGTTGCCCCTTTGTCTTTTGCAATTTTTTTCGTTTTATCTGACGAACCATTTACGACAACGATAATTTCGAAGGGTTCAATTTTGCGAAGCTCTTCTATAACGTTTCCAATTGTTTTCTCTTCATCTTGTACGGGAATAACAACCGATAGTTGCTTTCCTTTATACAAATCAGATGTAACACCCCACCCTTGATAAAACTCTTCAAAACTTAAAGTATGATAGACACTATCCCTTTTCCTATTTCCATCATAATATCCTCCGCGCTCATCACTGCTTAATATCCGTTCTGCTACTGCTTCTATATGATCACCTATCATTCTTTTTTCAGATTGGGAAAGATTTGGCCCATATGCAGCATGCTGGAATGGACGAAATTTATTCGGCGTAATAACGTCAATGGCACAATGACGACTAATTCTCCATTTACTTTGAACTAGGTGTAAATGAGCCACAATAGGATTAACAAAACATTCATATCCGATGCTTTGAACGACTTCTTTCGTCAGCGCATGAGGTACATCTAATAAAGAATTCATTTTTAATTCTTCACGCTCTAACATTGCATTTAATATTTGGCGCCATACTGTAATAGAAGTGGTTTTTTTCCTTTTTAAAAATAATGCATCCAAATTATTTAAAACTACATCTGCCTGATCGTATAAAATCGGATTAAGGAATAATTTTAATTTTGAAGTTGGAATAGCAAAATCACCATCTATAAATAGTAATACATCACCTATCGCATGTTTTGCGCCGACTGCACGTCCAACATCGTTCCCTAGTAGCTCTGTATGCTTGATTACTTTACACCCTAAACGATCTGCAACATCTTCTGTTCCATCATTACAACCGTTTGCTACTACAATGATTTCTACTGGATTTAATGGTCTTACCGATTGAATAACGTCTGAAATCGTATCGACCTCATTACATGCAGGAATAATAACAGATAATGACTTAGCCATTGTTTTGTTCACGAAACCACTTAATTGTTTCCTTCAATCCGTTTTCCCACGTTACTTTCGCCTGAAATTGAACAAGCTCTTTTAATTTTGTTACATCTGGTCTTCTATTTGGAATTTCTTCAAAACCATGAGGATATACTTCTTCAAAAGGCACTTGTACAATCTTCGAAGAAGAATTCGTTAATTTTTTAATTACTTCTGCTACTTCTTTTATACTCTGTTCATTCTCAGAACCTATATTAATAATCTCACCATTTACCTTCTCATCCATTGCCCGAATTGTTGCTTCTACCGCATCACTCACATACGTAAAACAACGTGTCTGCTTTCCATCTCCATATACGAGAATGTCTTCTCCTTGCAGTGCCGCACGGATAAATCGCGGAATTACTCCTGCATACGGACCATCTTTCGCTCTTGGACCATAAATATTAAAATATCGAACAATCGTTACCGGTAAGCCTTCTAATGCGTATCCTAAACATAATGTTTCTTCTAACGTTTTACAAACCGCATAACTCCAACGAATTTTAGAAGTTGCCCCGTACAATCGATCTCCCTCTTCAGAGAAAGGCGGCTTGGCCTTACCATATACTTCTGAAGTAGAAGCAAAAACTACTTTCTTCTTTCCTTTTAGCGCTGCTTGTAAAATATTTCTCGTCCCATCAAAATTCGTTTCTATGAGCTCTATACTTTTTTCCATTGTTGTTTTCACACCTAAAATTGCTGCTAAATGAAACACGACATCATGCTGATCTACTAATTCATAAATAGAATTTTTATCTAAAACACTTATTGGAATAACACGGATTTCTTTCATTAACTCTTTATGGTACTTATTTTTACCTTTATAAAAGTTATCCACAACAGTGACCTCATAACCTCTTCTCATCAACTCTTCAGCTAAATGTGACCCGATAAATCCGGCTCCACCTGTAATTAAACATTTCTTACTCATTTACTCACCTTCTTTACAATCCCGCGTGTATCTATTACTCGGTCTATTCCTTTAAAAAGCTTCCAATCAATATTAGAATGATCCGTTAAAATTAAAATACAATCCGCTTTTTTAACTTTTTCTTCATCTAAAGAAACAGATTGGTACACCTTATCTCCAATTTCCGCGGAAGAAATATAAGGATCATGATATTCTATCTCGTATCCTTGATTTCTTAATAATTGAATAATCGGTAACGCTGGTGATTCTCTCAAATCATTTACATCTTTTTTATACGCAATCCCTACAATTAACACCGTTGCAGGTAATTGCACCACACTTTTTACTTTCCGGACCATTTTCTCTGGCATTTCTTCATTAATTATATGTGCAGCCTCAATTAATTGACTAATTGCTCCATTCTTTTTTATTCTCCATTGAAAATATAAAGGGTCTACGGGAATACAGTGTCCCCCTATCCCTGGCCCTGGCCAATACGGAGTAAACCCAAATGGTTTTGTAGATGCCGCTTCAATGGCCTCATAAAAATCAATGCCTAAACTTTCACATAGTGTGTTTAGTTCATTTACTAAAGAAATGTTAACTAAGCGCTGAATATTTTCAAATAGCTTGCACATCTCTGCTACTTTCGGAGAGCTAACAGGTACAACTTCGTCAAAAATGGTACTATATAAATCCTGTACCTTTTGTTTACACTTTTCTGTTTGTCCACTAATAACTTTTGGAATAGCTTGAACTGAATATTGACTATTTGCTGGATCAATTCTCTCAGGGGAATATCCGATATAGAAATCTTCCCCTACCTTTTTACCATTTTGAGAAATAATAGGTAGGATGACTTCTTCAAGTGTGCCTGGATATGTGGAGCTTTCAAAAATGAAGGTTTGTCCTTTTTGAAGGTTTTGTTGTATATAATGCGAAGCTGAAATGAGGGCACTTAAGTCTGGTTCTCTTTGTTCATTAATTGGAGTCGGGACAGTGACAATAACATAATCACTATTTTGAAAATCAGCAATGCCTTGATCCGGTGTATTTACTGTTAATTTTTTTTTCGTCAATAAACTTTGTAACTCTTTAGAAGAAACATCCGGAATATAACTTTCTCCTTTTATAATTGAGTCTATTTTTCTAATATCTTTATCTAATCCAAGTACTGTATGCCCTCTTTCTGCAAAATGTACCGCTAAAGGAAGGCCAACATACCCTAGCCCAATAATAGCTACTTTACTACTATTCATTTGTATTCTCTTCTTCCCTTCTCAATTGTTGAATTACATCTCTATCTCTATCTCCATCTGTAAAACCACCACGTTCGTCCGTACATTGTAATAAATACGCAACCGCTTCAAGTTGATCACCGAAAATACGATCAAACGCTGAAATACGCCCATTTACAAATTCGTGTTGCTCTGGACGTACTCGATTTGTTTTTATAACATCTACTAACTCTACTGTTGTAATAGAGAATCCTTCTAAAATAGCTTTCACTTGTGCTAATGGCGGAATGATAAGGGAATCATATCCTATTTTCTCTATTACCTTCTTATGAATGGCATGTGGTACAGCAGTTAGTGAGTTATTCCATAAATCTGGTCGTTTCGCTATCAAATTCACAAAGTATTTTCCCATACTAATTGGATCTGCTGGATGAAACATATCTAATAAGCATTGTAAATCATTTAACACCACGTCATTTCCATCTTCAACAGCATGTAAAAATAGAGTGAGTTTTTTTGCTGGAATAACAAGATCACTATCAACGAATAAACAAATATCTGCCGTAGCATGCATGGCACCTATTGCTCGTGCTACATTATGTCCAAGCGCCTTCGTAAATTCAACAACAATAACATTCTCTAGCTTTGCCTGTTTAACAGTCTCAACATCTGCTCCATTCGCGACAACTATAATTTCATCTACACCTGCTTCTTTCACTTCTTTTATAACAGACCTTATGGTCATTTTCTCTTCTGATACTGGGATAATGGCACTATATTTCGCTTTATTCTTTTGTAATAAAACTGGTTTATACTTTCCTACAAACTCTCTATCTCTATTGTCCTCTGAAAAACCACCGCGTTTACCATATGTTTCGATTACGTATTGTAAAGCTCGCAAATGATCACCCATAATACGACTAGTCGCTTTCGGATAAGGAGAGCCAGGTGATGTACCAGTATGCACAGGACGAACTTTATTTGTGTAGATGACATCAACTGAAGCCATATCAGAAATATCTACTCCTCTAGACATCGCCATCGCTTGAAATAATGCTGGATCTGCTAAATTCCACCACCCCAGTTTTTCAATCACTTTACGACTTATCGCATGTGGTATTGCAATTAAAGATCCTACAACAAACTCTTTCTTGTTCAAATAACGATTTAACATATATTTTCCAACCGTCGTATAATGCGGTCTCATCTTCAAGTAAACGGACCATGTTAAATTATTTAAAACAATCTCATGTCCTTGTCGTATTCCTTTAATAAAATTGTATAATTCTTCACTTTTCATGACGATATCACCATCTAAAAACAAAACAATCTCGCCTTTTGCTTCTCTAGCACCAATTGCCCGTCCCACATCATTACCAAGAGAATATCTATAATAAATCACACGGCAATTATGCTGTAATGCTATTTCCTTCGTCCCATCTGTCGATCCATTATCTACTATGATAACTTCATATGGTTCGAGCTTTCTTACCTCTACTAAAACTTTTGATAAAGTACTTGCTTCATTATGCACTGGAATAACAACTGACACTCTCATACTTGTATCACTCTTACCCTTCCAAGCGAACATAAGCAATAATAGGAATACGCACAACTACATCTTCTGGTGGTCCATAAGAAGGAGAAGTACGAACAATTACTGCCCCATCCGTCACAGATAAAAGAACGCCTACAATGATTTCTACAGCTGTCACAACTTGCACTAGTTCTCCAACATGGTTACGTAATTCATCAGTAAATAACATATATAACTCTCCTTTCTTACGCTTCTTTAATTGATATAATACTTGTAAATGGTAATAAAACTTCAGTTCCTATTCCTTCTTGCAATGTTAAGAAGTCATCACCAACTGCTACAATAACACCTGTTAATTGTCCAACTGTCACCGTAATTTCTACGTTTTTACCTAAATACTGCTTTGCAATTTCTTTAAAAGGTGATGTATTGCATTCTTTTAAAATGTTACAAATAATAGATTGAAATCTACTTGATTCAATAACTTCTTCCGTAGCTTGCTTAGAGTTTCTTTGAATAAATCTCGCGAAGTTTTGTGAAAATAAAAGTCTTTCCACAGCAGGCAATAACTTATTATCTAAAAAATAATCTAATTGTCTATTAAACAATCTTGATAATTTATGCCAATATTTTCTGAACAGACACATACACTTCTCCTCCTATTATTTTTAGATTATAAAATTTTACATCCATACATCTTAATGTATACAAAATGGATATTTTTGTGATAGGTAAGACATACATTTTCTAAAAGAAATATTTGTTTCAGAGCATAAAAAAAACTATCCAACAGGATAGTTTCTTACACTTCAATATTCCGCAATATCGAATAAATGTCATTATTCACTTTACCAAATGATTTAATATTATTTTGAATGTTAGATAATAAAACAACATATACACTACCATTTTTACTAAATCCGTTTAAGCAATTCCAACCTGGCATTACACCATGATTCGAATAGCTTCCTGGGTCTACGTACCATCCAAACCCGTAATCCTTTTTTCCACCCGTAAACATTTGATCGTAACTCTCTTTTGAAATTAATTTTCCAGAGAATAGTGCTTCGTTAAATAAATATAAATCATGCGCACTTGTGTATATATCACCACAACCATATAGTTGTGACATGCTTGGAATATTAGGTGTTGTCATATTATTATTTACTATTTTATAACCCGTTGATGGGAATCTTGTTTGTTCTAACGCTGTGCCAAAGCCAGAATGTTTCATACCGGCAGTGGCAAAAATATGTTGTTTAATATATTCTTCGAGTGACTGCCCACTTACCTTCTCTGCAATATAAGCAAGTATAGAGTAGTTCGAATCAGAATACTTCCACTTCTCTCCTGGACCACCAATACGCTTTTGATTTCCTATCCGCTTTATCAGTTCTTCATGAGAAATATCTTCTTTTCCCTGCTCATATTCGGGAATCCCTGATGTATGTGTTAATAGATGTTTTAGCTGAATATTATTACCTTGTGGAAAATCTGGAATATACTTCGCAACAGTATCTTCTACTTGTAATTTATTTTGATCTTTCAATTGCATAATAGCAGTTGCTACAAACGCCTTTGAAATAGAACCAATATAAAAAGTCGTCTCTGAATTATTCGGTACTTGCTGCTCTTTATTTGCCATACCATACCCTTTATTCAGAAGAACTTTTCCGTTCTTCACAATAACAGCTGTCCCGCTAAATCCTGCGTTTTGTAAATACTGGTCCAATTGAGCGTTTTCATTAATTTCTTGAGGTGGCCCTTCAGCAGGTTTCTCCGCTGCTTGCGCTTGCTTCATTTGTTCTTCCTGCTCTTTTTGTTTTTGCTTCTGTACTTCTTGTTTCTTTTTTTCTTCTTTCTTTTTTAACTCTTCTTGTTTCTTCATTTCTGCTGCCGCTTTTAAAGTTTCTTCTTTCTTATTATGCGCAACAATTTTTGTATACATGAAATATACAAGTGATAATAGTAAGACGAGAATGATTGTTCTTTTTATGTATACAATCGGCCGATGTGCTTTCCCATTCGCATTATTTTTTTCCTGATCCATAATTGCTTTTTTCCCCTTACTCACCAATAATTTAATTCCTCTACTAAAGATTCGTTTTAGTAGATTATGGATAATCCATTCTATATCATCCCTACTTTATCACGCACTGCACATATTACCAACCTATATGTACAAAAAAGAAAAAGAAAATTTACAAAAGTAAGATTCCCGTTAAATTATTAACAAAAAAAAGAGGATATCCTCTAAAAAATTGATGTTATCAATCTTTTTGGACATCCTCTTATCTCATTATTTATACGTGTTTTTTCATATCATCGGCAACAGATTCAACATTTGTACCTACGATAACTTGTACACTTGTATTACTTAATTTCATAACACCTTTTGCACCAGCACGTTTTAATGCTGCTTCATTTACTTGACCAGCATCTTTTACTTGTAAGCGTAGACGTGTTGCACAGTTATCAATAACTGTTAAGTTTTCTTTTCCGCCTAAAGCTGCTACGTAAGTTTCACCAATTGAACCTGCAACTGGTGCATCACCATCTTCAACTAACTCATCGTCATCTTCACGACCAGGAGTTTTTAAATCGAACTTCTTAATTAAGAAGTAGAATACTATGAAATAAATTGCTGCGTAAATTAAACCGATACCTGCTAGTAAGACTGGTTTTGTTGCAATACCGAAGTTTAAAGCATAATCGATTGCACCGGCACTAAATGAGAAACCATCATGAATGCCAAGTGATGTTGTAATGAATAAAGAAAGACCTGTTAGTACAGCATGAATACCATATAATACTGGTGATAAGAACATGAATGAGAATTCAATAGGCTCTGTAATACCAGTTAAGAATGAAGTTAATGCTAGACCAGCTAACATACCAGTAACTGCTTTACGCTTTTCTGGTTTAGCAGCTGCAATCATTGCGAAACATGCTGCTGGTAAACCGAACATCATAACTGGGAAGAAACCAGTCATAAACATACCTGCTGTTTTGTCACCTGCAAGGAAACGAGCAATATCACCATTAACAACATTACCTGCTGCATTTGTAAAGTCCCCAAATACAAACCAGAAGTATGTGTTCATTACGTGGTGTAAACCAATTGGGATTAATAAACGGTTTAATAAACCAAATAATCCTGAACCAATTGCACCTAAATTAACAATTCCATGAGCTAATGCATCAATACCATTTTGAATTGTTGGCCAAATTTGTGCAAATAGAATTCCTAATATCAGCATCACAACTGATGTAACAATTGGAACGAAACGTTTTCCAGCAAAGAAACCTAACCATTCTGGAAGTTTAATCTTATGGAATTTATTATAAAGAAGTCCTGCTATAACACCAACAATAATACCACCTAAAACTTTCATATCTACTTTAGTCGATAATTCAGCAGCCTTAGATACTTGTGTCATTGTATCTGCAAGCTTAGATGGATCTACATTTGCGCTATTACCTATTAAATCTTGGACTTTACCTAATTTACCTTGTAATTCAGCAGTTGAATACCCTTTGCTAAGTGCATCAATACTATTTTTCATAACAAGATAACCAATTGCACCTGCAAGACCTGCTGCACCACTACCATCCACTGAAAGACCGATTGCAATACCAATTGCAAAAATAAGTGCTAAGTTATCAAAAACTGCTGCGCCGGCCTGTGCCATAACAGGAATATCAAATACATCTGGTTGCCCTAAACGAAGCAATAATCCTGCTGCTGGTAGTACTGCGATCGGAAGCATTAACGCTTTACCAATACGTTGTAAAAACTGCAACATTTTAATTCCCCCTAATTAAATTTATGAAATCGTTATCATTATAAGTACGCTTTAGAAAACGCTTTCTATTACATAACCATAATAACATATAGTTGTATAGATGTGTAGTTTTTATTTCTGAACTTTTTATGGATAAATCTCCTATTTCCAAACTGTTATATAAAAGGAAAATTCTCCTTTTTAAAATACAGAATACTCGAAACGAAAGACCTATTATATCACATTGAACTTTCGTTTTATCATTCCACTTTTTCATGTTATTATTTATTTCCGAGCATATCGGGAAAAGTAAACTTAGTTAATTCAAAATAGGAGCGTTGGTACTATGCAGTGCATTGAAACAAACAACTTACAACAGTTGTTAGAACAAGTAAAACCATATACGAAAAAAGGCAAACTTGCTACTTATATCCCCGAACTAGGAAATGCAAATCCAGACGATTTAGGGATTGCCATTTTCCATAAAGAAACAGAATATATCCATGCAGGCAACTCACAAACACTATTTACTCTTCAAAGTATTTCCAAAGTAATTACACTTGCCCTTGCCCTTTTAGACCGTGGTGAAGAATATGTATTTTCTAAAGTTGGAATGGAACCAACGGGTGACCCATTTAATTCTATTATTAAGTTAGAAACGACAAGTCCGTCCAAACCCCTTAATCCAATGATAAATGCAGGAGCATTAGCTATTACAAGCATGTTAGCAGGAAAAGATAACGAGGAAAAAATGGAACGTATTCTTCACTTTGTACGTGAAATAACAGATAATCCTACTATTAATTATTCCTCTAAAGTTGCCGATTCAGAACTAGAGACAGCTTATCTAAACCGTTCACTTTGTTATTATATGAAACAAAACGGAATTATCGATTGTGATATTGAAGAACTTATGGATTTATATACTCGTCAATGCGCAGTTGAAGTAAACTGCATCGATTTAGCACGTATCGGCTTAATTTTTGCAATGGATGGATATGACCCATATAAAAAGAAACAAATCATCCCTAAACATATTACAAAAATTTGCAAAACATTTATGGTCACATGTGGTATGTATAACGAATCTGGTGAATTTGCAATTCGTGTTGGTATTCCTGCAAAAAGCGGTGTAGCCGGTGGTATTTTTGGCTGCGTAAAAGGAGACATGGGAATCGGTATTTTCGGACCAGCTTTAGATGCAAACGGAAATAGTATTGCTGGTTTTAAAATTCTTGAACTTCTTTCTGCTCAAGAAGGTTGGAGCATTTTTTAATCGCGAGTTATCCTGCTATACTAGCAGGATTTTTTATTTCGCCAAAATCTCAATTTTGTGAGTTATCAATCTTCTTATAAAAACAGTGCTGAAAGTTTCTCTATATCATGCATATTTGTTCCCCCCTCCTGAATAATATAGTACAACCTAGCGCTATATGTGGAGGTGTGAAAGATGAAACTAATATTTCAAATGGGAAAACAACCTGTTCTTGAAAAAACAATCCTTCTTTTTATATTGAGTATTGTAGAAAGCTTGAAGTTAAAAGTTGTTTCACTCGACGAAGCTCACCGATACATATTCAATTTAGAAGTACTTGAATTATTAATGGATCGGAACATCGATGATCAAGTACTTGAACTTATTCATTTCGGGATGGGACTTGAAGACATTTATCACGTGCTTCCTGAAGAACTTGAGCATACGATTGAGGAATTAAAATGGCTTTGCATTCAAGTATTAAGTGAGTACAGTATGCATGAAGAATCGGAACAATTAATTGAAGATATACGGTAAAAAAGCACCTATGTAGGTGCTTTTAATGTTTTTTTAAACTATTTTTATACGCCTCAATATTTACTGGTAGCTCTTCCTCTTCCAAAGTATGTTCATTTACATCTTTATGAATGAACGCACCTTTAGGTGGTTGATGATCATGCCCTTTTTTCTTATGATCAAATGCTTTCCCGCGTCCCATACAAATCCCCCTTTCTTAAAAGAAATCCGTATTAGTATGGAGAAAAGTACGTCGATATATGCAATCCCTTGCTGTATTTCCAAGGAAATACTCGAACCTTGTTTTCTACTCTCCTTACAACAACTGATCAATCCCAATAAGAATTAATAACACTCCTGCGATAACTGTCGCCCACTTTCCTAAGTATTCTGCTAAAAATCGTTTCCCTACATACGCAAAGCCACTAATACAAATAAAACTAAACACCCCTGAAATAGTTGCTGTAAGCCAAAGGTTCAAATTTGTTATCCCAGCATCAAATCCACCTGCAATATTATTAATAGACAACGCAATCCCTAATACAATTGCTTCTGAAAAACTAATTGTTTTAGAACCATCAAAATCTGCTTTTTCTGGATCACGTAAAATTCCCATAAGTACATTACCATCTTTAGAGCCTACGGTATTTCTTTGCCCCAAGAAAGGCTGGCACAAAATAAACACCCCGATTATCCCTAAAACGATTGCTCCAATCAGGTTTGCTGTAAACTCTGAAATAAATAACGCGATCCAGTTCCCAAAAAATCCAGCTAATAAAGTAAATAAAAACCCAAAAAATGCGATGATAAAATTGTTGAACCACGAAATTCTAATTTTACGAATGCCATATGCAATCCCAACACCTGCATTATCTAAATTAGAAGCAATCCCGATTAAAAAAATTGAAAATAGACCTGCCGTACTCATAAATAGCCACCCCTTTTCCTCACTTTTCCATGCATCTTATGAAAATGTTGAGCAACTGTGCCTGTCTGTTTCATATACATGTAATAAATGCTCAACATTTTTTCAACAATAAAAAGGAGTGCCTTCGCTATGCCTAAAGAAAATCCAAATGAGCGGCTTAGTAGATTAATAAAAAAACTTTTAAAAGAACGTGCCTTATCTATGCGCCAACTCGGAATGCTTACAAATATTGATCCCGCAACAATCTCAAGAATTATGAATGGTAAACAACCGCCAAAACAAAAACACCTACAAAAATTCGCAGAATGTCTGCAAGTTCCACCCCAATTGTTATTTGATGAAATGTATCCTGATTCTCCTCACATTAATAAAGAAAAGACGGATATGTACACATCTCTTGATACAATTCAGCAAACTCTGCAATCCTCTAACTTATTCGATTTCGACTACACAACAACCCGCGTAAAACAAGAACTTGAAAACTATGAACGATATGCTCAAACAACAGAAGGTGAAAAGCGCATTCATGAAAGTTTCGCGAGCAAGTTAGAACAAATTGATAGTGCTGGCCCTTTCATTGAACAATTAACAGATATGTATCAACAATTTTGCAATGAAACGATTCCAAAAGAAGAGCGTGCAGTTCTTGGTGGCGCATTACTGTATTTCATTTTATCGACAGATATTATTCCCGACTATCTCTTTCCAATTGGCTATTTAGATGATGCGATTGCTGTTGAATTAGCAAAAGAGAAATTAATGGAACTAAAACGAAAGACATAGAAAAATAAAGAACTATTTCAGTTGTTTCTATTTAACTCTGAAATAGTTCACTAAAAAATCGTACAAGTATACATACCTGTACGATTTCAACATACTAATCTATTTTTTCATATGACACCATTCATATATAAATGCTGTTATTACTTTTGTAAATTCAATTAACTGCTCTACTTCTACTTTCTCATTTATTGAATGAGCTTCCTCTAATGTGCCTGGTCCGTAAATAACAGCCGGAATATGAAATTCACTAAACCAACCACCATCCGTTACCGTTGCAGACATATCTAAAATTGCGTTTTTAGAAAGAATTGATTCATGTACTGAGCTAAGCGTTTTTACAGCTGTATGTTCACTATCTATTTCTAAAGAAGGGAAAATTTCGCCACGATCCACAATCATTGATTCTCCGCCCCACTTAAATTGTGGTGGATTTTCACTTAGCCATGGATCGGCAGCTGCTACTTTACCGATATACTCTTCAATTTCTTTTATTATTTGTTCATGTGTTTCATTCGGATAAAAGTGCACTGTTATCCATAACCGGCACTCATCCGCAATAAAAGCTGCATGTCTTCCACCCTCAATAACAGCTGGATTAATTGTTGTTGTTCCAGACGGATAGCCTTCATATGTTTTCATAACTGCCCAATGACGCTCTAATTCTTGTAAACTTTGCACAATTTTCATCATTTTTTCAATTGCACTCGCTCCAAATAAACGTCCTCCAGCATGAATCATTTGCCTACGCGTTGCATCATGAAACGTTTGAGGGCTTTTCACAGTAATCCAGCCAGTAATTACGCCGCCCTGTCCTTGCATATGTAAATTACTCGTATCCACTACGACTGCAAAATCAGCATCATAACCTCTTTTGCAGCATTGAAGTGTACCAGCTTCTCCAACTTCTTCTCCAATTACGGATTGAAAGATTAAATCTCCAGGTAATTCAATACCAGCTTCTTGTAATAGCTGAATAGCAAATAGCGCTCCAGCTAGTCCCCCTTTCATATCAGCTGCACCACGTCCAACTAACCAACCATCTTTTATAAATGGCTCAAACGGATTTGTTTCCCACGCCTCATCTGCCGATACTTCAGCTACATCCATATGTCCATTAATAATAAGACTTTTATATGAGTCACTTTTTGCCCCTTTTTTCACACCAACAACGTTCGGATCATTAGGATATACATCCCATTTATCAACACTAAAATTTTGTTCTCTTAGAAACTCTGCAACAAATTGTTGTGCCTCATTTGTATTTCTCGCCGGCGGTGCTGGTGTTTCAAAACGAATTAAATTCTTTGTAAGCTCTAGTAACTCATCTTTTCGTAAATCAATCTGCTCTAATAGCTGTGAAACTTTTTTATTCATCGCTAATTCCCCTTTACATACGTAGTATGTTTCCAACTTTATTTTCACAAAAAAAGAGACTGTTTACAAATCTTACAGTCTCCAAATTAATTCATATTAGAAGCTCTCTACTTCCGTCGTATTTGTCTTTTCAATATGTTCTACTTTACGTGCCTTATTTCTTGTCGCACGGTAAAACAGTAAACAAACAATCATAAATGGAATTCCGCAATACAATGCCATTCTTTGCTCTGGAATAAAGGCCATACCAATAATTACTGTTACATTTAATACTAGTGCAAGCAGTGGTACGAATGGATACAGAGGTGTTTTAAATTTCAATTCTTTCACATCCCCGCCCTGCTTTATGTATGACCTCCTAGCTAATAAGTTAGATAGAGCAATAGATGCCCAAACTAATATCGCCCCGAACCCAGCAATAGAAAGTAGCCATAAATAAACTGTATCTTCCGCATAAATACCTGATAGTAATGAAAGGCAACCTACAATTGTACTTACAATCAATGCATAAATAGGAACACCGTTTTTAGATAACTTACCAAAAATCGGACTAATCATTCCTTGATTAGACATAGACCATAGCATACGAGAAGTTGCATATAATCCTGAATTCGCAACGGATAGAACCGCTGTAATGATAACAAAATTTATAATATCTGCTGCATAAGGAATACCAATTTTATCAAATACAACTACAAATGGACTTTCTATTACTCCTGCTTGTTGCCAAGGGAATAGTCCAGCAAGAATAAAAATAGATAGTACAAAGAAAACAAGTATACGCCAAACTGTATTGTTAATTGCCTTCGGGATTGTTTTCTCTGGATTTTCACTCTCACCTGCTGCAATACCGACTAGTTCCGTTCCTTGGAAAGAAAAATTAACTGCAATCATCGTAATTAAAATAGCTGATAATCCATTTGGGAACAATCCACCATAATCAGTAAAACTAGAGAACATCGGTGCTGGTTCATTTCCTTTCATATCTAGAAAACCAAACATTGCTGCCCCGCCCAAAATAATAAATGCAATGATCGTAATTACTTTAATACTTGCAAACCAAAATTCAACTTCCGCAAAACTTCTTGAAGATAACGCATTAATAGCAAAGAGGAGTAACGCAAACACTACGCACCAAATCCATGAAGGTACATCTGGAAACCATCGCTTCATTAAAATACTAACTGCAATTAGTTCAATCCCTATCGTAGCTGACCAGTTTAACCATGACATCCATCCAACTACATAACCCGCTGCAGGGGAAATATGCTTCGTAGCATACGTTTGATAAGATCCTGCGTCAGGCATTGCAACAGCTAACTCTCCAAGACAGAGCATCGTTAAATACATAACAAATCCTCCAACAAGATATGCTACAATCGCTCCTCCAGGCCCAGCTTCATGAATTGTATACCCAGATCCTAAAAAAAGACCGGTACCAATAACGCCTCCAAGTGCAATCATAAATATGTGCCTGCTTTTCAATTCTCTTTTTAATCCTTGATTTTGATTCATCATATAAATCCCCCCTTTTCACTTTGTAAACCCATTTAATGTAAGCGTTTTTAAAATTATTCACCGTAAAAATAATGATTTAAAAGAGCAAAAATACACGTCACTTACATTAATCACTGCCTGTTACTAAAAGGTCATCCCTTACTGTTATTAATAACTTTTGATCAGCAATAGCTTGTCCTTCTACTACTTCTAATGATTCAATATAACCACTGATCCCTATCTTAATTTCTACTTTCTGTTTATCTATTGTTGCAATTAATGCTAATTTCTCCCACTCATATACGTAAGAACTTTCCGTAACAAATAACTTCTCTACTTTCCCGTAACAAGGACTATACACGCATTCTATAACCGTCTTCACTTTATACACTCCTCCTTCTTATTAGTTGGTACTGAAACGTTGCATATCCCTCCTTTAGATATATCAATTATTATTTATGCAAAATGCGTACCAATCTCCAATTCCTATTTAAAATGAAGGTTTCTCAAAAAAAAACTTCATAACCGCAAAATTTTTCTATCATTTCAGAGATTTTAAAAGGAAAATAGCAAAAAATTTTTGCGATTTTATAAGAATTTTAATAAAATTATAAAAAGTCAGTCTTCATAGGGTGGAATGAGGAGAAGATAATCTATGCGTACAGAAGAAATTAATTTAAAACAGATCATTGAAATGAATATGCTATATGAAACTTTACTCAATGAACTCGACATCGGAATTCATATTATTAATGAGGAAAGTAAGACGATTATCTATAACCGCAAAATGATGGAAATTGAATCAATGGAGCGCTCAGATGTGCTATATAAAAGTCCTTTAGAAGTATTCGCATTTGAGGAAAATAAAAATAGTACTCTTATAGAGGCATTAAAATTTGGAAAAACAAAGAAAAATATAAAACAAACGTATTTTAACAATAAAGGACAAGAAATTACAACGATTAACGATACTTTCCCTATAATAGAAAATGGAAAAATTAAAGGCGCTATTGAAATATCAAAAGAAATTAGTAACTTAAAGCAAACGATAAAAATAGGTCCTTCTCGAAAACAAAGCACTAAATTTACCTTTGATCACATAATTGGTGATTCTGAAGCCATTCAATCAATCATTACAGAAGGAAAAAGAGTAATTCGTACATCTTCCTCCATACTTCTAGTAGGAGAAACAGGCACTGGTAAAGAACTATTTGCACAAAGCATCCATAATGAAAGTCAGCGTTCAACAAAACCCTTTATTTCACAAAACTGTGCCGCTATACCTGATACCTTAATGGAAAGCCTACTATTTGGCACAAATCGAGGTGCCTTTACAGGAGCAATAGATAAATCAGGCTTATTCGAAGAAGCAAACGGAGGAACTTTGTTATTAGATGAAATCAATTCATTAAGCCCAATACTTCAAGCTAAGTTGCTGCGGGCTATACAAGAAAAAACAATACGAAGAATCGGAGGTACACACGAAAAAGAAATTGATGTTCGCATTATAGCAACTATCAATGAAGATCCCTTTGAAGCCATCGCACATAATCGATTAAGAGAAGACTTATATTACCGATTAAGCGTCGTTACTTTATGTCTTCCGCCTTTACGTGAAAGAAAAGAAGATATTCCAGCTCTTGTTCAGCACTTTATTGAAAAATATAATACTCAATTCGGGCTCAACGTAACCGATGTAGATGTAAATGTAAGAGAATTTTTCTATGCATACGATTGGCCTGGAAACGTACGGGAGTTGGAACATATAATTGAAGGTTCCATGAACTTGATAGAAGATGAAACCATCATTACAGCGTTTCATCTTCCTACTCGCTTTCGCGAACGAATAAAAACAGAATTCAATATGCAACATGCACTAACTACTCACAATACTGATGCACCTAAAACTTTAAAACACACAATAGAAAAAATGGAAAAGAACTACATTAACCAAATTCTTAAAGAGAATCATGGCAACATCTCACAAGCTGCAAAATTTTTAGGATTAAGTAGGCAAAACTTACAATATCGAATTAAAAAACTACATTTACACATATGAAATAAACATGTCTCCAAGTGTAAAAATAAATTGGTAAAATATGTTACAATAAACATATAACATGCTAGAAAGGGGCTATATATATGAGTAATGATAAAAAATTAAAGTTATTACAATACTTATACTTTTTCCCTGCCATGCTCTGTATGATGTTATTCATTAATGCCGATGTAAGCAGCTCTCCTTATGCAAAGCTATTAGGAACAATTTTTGGCTCCTTTGCAGCTATTATGCTTGCTGCTTTTTGGAATTTGAAGATACGTATAAAAAACGAAAAATCTTCTTAATACTAAAAAAATCGAGCTACTTAGCCCGATTTTTTTATTTGCCATTAAAACTCAACATTCTCTAAATACAACCCACTTGCCTCAGCAAGACAATTAATTTGATTGCGCTGCTTTTCCTCTAAAATGTTTGGAATTGCTTCAGCATCTAATTGTCCTAATCCAACTTCAATTAATGCCCCGACAATTTTTCTTACCATATTATGAAGGAAGCCGTTACCACTTACTCTAATTTGTACAAACCCTGCCTCTTCCATCACATCAAGTGTATATACTTCTCGAACCATGGATTTTTTCTTTGATTTCGCATTTGAAAAAGCAGTAAAGTCATGTGAACCAATTAAATGTTTTGCAGCTGCTTTCATGCTTTTCACATTTAATTTTTTATTCACATGCATGCTGTATTTACGCATAAATGGATTTGTATGCTCTTCATTCCAAATTTTATACAGATATGTTTTTGCTTTAGAATTGTAACGAGCATGGAAACGATCATGTACTTCTTCCACATTCGTAATGCTAATATCGTTAGGTAAATATTGATTTAAATATTTTTTCACTTTATGTTCCACTAACTTCTCATCACTTTGAAAGTTAGCAACTTGATTCAAAGCATGTACACCAGCGTCTGTTCTACTACAACCGATAATTTCAATTTCTTTTCCGACCATTTCAGATATGACACTTTCGATTTTTCCTTGAATTGTATTATCGTTATTACCGAGACGTTGCCATCCTTTAAAACGTGCGCCGTCGTACTGAATCGTTAATTTATAATTATGCATAATATTCTCCTTCATAGAAAATATTCCCTCATACCATGAGGGAATATTAATAAACTTTACTTTCTAACAAGCTTCACTACATTTTCTACGTGAGCTGTATGCGGGAACATATCAACTGGTTGCACATACTCCACTTCATAGCTCTTCATTAATGCTTGTACATCACGTGCTAATGAAGAAGGATTACAAGACACGTACACAACTTGTTTCGGCTTCACTTTTAAAATTGTTTCCAGTAATTTATCATCGCAACCTGTACGTGGTGGGTCGACAACAATTATATCTGGACGCCATCCTTCTTTTACCCATTTCGGTAACCATTGTTCAGCTTTACCTGCTTCATATTTCGTATTTGTAAATCCGTGACGCTTTGCATTTTTTCTTGCATCTGCAATTGCTTCTGGAATTACATCCATACCACGTACTTCCGCTGCATCATTTGCAAGCCAAAGACCGATTGTACCAACACCACAGTACGCATCCACAATCTTCTCGTTTCCTGTTAACGCAGCTGCTTTTTTCGCTTCATTATACAAAACAACTGTTTGCTCTGGATTCAACTGGAAGAATGCACGTGCTGATAATTCAAATGATAAATCGCCAAGTGTTTCTTGAATGACTTCTTTTCCAGCTAATTTAAATGTTTTGTCGCCAAAAATAACAGATGTTTTACGCCAGTTTACATTTTGCATAATTGATTTAACCGCTGGCATCTGTTTTTGTACTTCTGCAATAAATTGTTCTTTATTTGGTAATTCTTCTTTTGTTGTAATAAGTGTAACTTGTACTTCCCCTGTTTGAACTGCAGTACGTGTTACAATTGTGCGTACTAAACCTTTTTGTTTTTTCTCATTGTAAATAGAAACATTTAATTTTTCTAAAATACGTCTTACAACTTTTGTCGCTTCATTCGTTGCTTTATGTTGAATCATACAGTGAGCGATATCAATTAACTGATGTGAGTTTTGTTTATACAGCCCTGTAATAACCTTTTCGTCTTTACGCCCCACTTGTAATTGACTCTTATTACGATAATGCCATGGATTTTCCATGCCAAGCGTTGGGCGAATTTTCTCTTCCATACTATTTTTCATGTACTTCTCAAATGCTTGTACAACGATATCACGCTTTTGATTCAATTGTTCTTTATAATCTAAATGTTGCAGCTGACAACCGCCACACTCCTCATATACTGGACACGGTGCTTTCACACGATGCGGTGAAGCTTTACGAACTTTTTTCACTTTCGCTTCAGCGAAGCCACGCTGAATTTTCGTTGTTTCTGCAACAACTTCTTCTCCTGGTAATGCCCCTGGAATAAAAACAACTTGTCTCTTAAAATAACCAACGCCTTCTCCGTTAATCCCAAGACGTTTAATTGTCACAGGAAACGTTTGACCAACTTCCAACTTACTCTCATGTTGCTTTTGTATCATTATTACACCTCTACTCTATACTTTTCCATAAATATAACGCTGCATAACTGCAGTATGGTTCACACTCTTGTTTCACTTTTTCTAAAAATGCATCATCAGGTTTATCATCTAATTGAAATATACCTTGCACTGCACGCTGAATCCCAATATCCGCTTTCGGGAACATATTTTTCCGTCCAAGCCCAAACATTAAAAAGTTTTGCACTGTCCATGCACCAATTCCCCTAATTGGCAACAATTGTGCTGAAATGTCTTCTTCCGTCCCATTTTCTATACTCGCTAAATTTAATGTACCACTGACAATACTTCGACCTAATCCTACTATATATTCAGCCTTTCGCTGACTAAACTTCTGCTCTCTCAATTCTTCTATTGAAATATTTGCTACTATTTCCGGAGTGGGGAAAAAGAATACACCGTTCTTCTCTGTTCCATACCGTTTCACAAATTGTTCTGTTAACACAGTAGCAAATTTCAAATTTATTTGTTGGTGAATGATACAGCGAAGCAGACAAGCAAAATAATCAAATTCTAAAATAATTGGAGTATAAGCATATGTTTCAAATAGTGGACGTAATGATGTGTTTAAAAAATGATTTTGTATATCTTGAAACGGTTCATTCCAATGAAAAATGGCCCTCATTCGTTTCATGACTTTCTCTGGATCTCCTGTCTGACTAGAAATCCAAAACTGTGGATTTTGAACAGTACCAATCCCTTGTAAGCGAACAACAACCTGTTCCTCGTCTATACAAAGCGGGATATAAATAACTTTCTCATCTAATTGAATGACGTTAAGAGGATCAAAAGATAAACGTTTTAATACTTCTTCAAAATGATACGGATACTCTAACGTAACATGCTCGCTCCACATACGTTTCCCCATCCTTTTTACACATCATTATAGCATGAGAAAACCGTAAGCATACATGCTTACGGTTGATTGCCTTTTACTAAGTCATCTAGACTTTTAAAATGATACCCTTTCTCGCGCAAATCATCAATGATTTTCGCAAGTGCTTCTGCATTATCTTTTGATATTGCATGAAGTAATAAAATAGATCCTGGATGAATCATCGTCATAACATTATTATGCGCATATTGCCATCCTCTTTGCTGATCCACTTTCCAATCCAAAAATGCAAGTGACCAAAATACATTATAATAGCCCATTTCTTTCGTAAGAGCTAACGTTCTTTCACTAAATACACCGCGCGGAGGACGTACATATTTCACTTCTTTTTGCCCAGTTACTTTTTTAATTTCTTCCGTTACACTCGTTAATTCTTCACGAAGTTTCTCATCATTTACCGCTGTAAAATCAGGATGACTCCAAGAATGGTTTCCAATAATGTGTCCTTCATCCTTCATTCTTAACAATAAATCTTTTTGCGTTTTAATGTAATGCCCCGTTACAAAGAAAGTTGCTGGTACTTTTTTCTCTTTTAATACATCTAATATTTTCCCTGTGTATCCATTCTCATATCCATTATCAAATGTTAAATAAATATCTTTTTTCTTCGTATCTCCTAAATAAAACCCGCCATTTTTTTGTAGTAAATCTGTATATAACTTTCCTGCATCTGGTACTGTTTCATTTTTAGGACGCGGGATTCCCCAGTTATGTGGAGTATTTGTATAAGCCAGTGCTGAAACTGGAACAAGTGCCATCATAATTGAAAAAATGAGACCGATATATAACCATTTATATTTCATAAATAGTCTCCTTTCCATATATAATCGTACTTGTAGTTTCTGTTGCTACGCATTCTTTCATGCTGAACATGTTTTTCTATATATACCAAAAAAATGCATCTCGAATCATTCGAGATGCATTTTTTATTTACTTAAATACTGGCTCTTTAAAGCTAGCTAATTTTTCAAGTGATGTTTTATCAACATCTGCATGTAAGCTATTACCATGAGAGTCCATCGTTACAACTGCTTTAAACCCGTCGATACGTAAATGCCACATTGCTTCTGGAATACCAAATTGTAAGAAATCAACATCTTTCACTTCTTTAATACATTCAGCATAATATTGCGCTGCACCACCGATTGCGTTTAAATATACACCGCCGTGTTCTTCTAAAGCCGCTAATGTTTTCGCACCCATACCGCCTTTTCCAATGACAGCGCGAATACCGAATTTCTTCATAATATCGCCTTGGTACGGTTCTTCACGAATACTTGTCGTTGGACCTGCCGCTTTAATTTGCCAATTGTCATTTTTATCTTTCACAACAACTGGACCACAGTGGTAAATAATTTGTCCATTTAAATCTACTGGACAATCCTTATCCATTAAATGCTTATGGATTGCGTCACGACCTGTATACATCATGCCATTAATTGTTACAACATCACCAACGCGAAGTTCACGAATTTGCTCTTCTGTAATTGGTGCTTGTAATACAATCTCACGTTGCTCTGTTTTTTCTTGTACTTCATGCTGAAGTGTATCTTCACCTTCTTGATATAGCCAATCCATAATGTCTCCTGTTTCAGGATGGATTTTCACACCAAGGCGACGATATGCCCAGCAATTATACGCAACAGATACATAGAAACTAGCTGGCAAACGATTATAGACGCCAATTTTACAACCAAGTAAAGTTGTTTCTCCGCCAAATCCCATCGTACCAATGCCAAGCTTATTCGCATTCTCTAATACGTACTCTTCAAGATGTTGTAACTCTGGTACTGGATTGACATCATCTAATGTACGGAATAATTGATTTTTTGCTAATTCATAACCTGATGTGCGGTCTCCCCCGATACCAACACCAATTACACCAGCGCTACATCCTTGCCCTTGTGCTTGATATACTGCATGAAGAAGGCATTTACGAATCCCTTCTAAATCACGGCCAGCTCGTCCAAGCCCTTCTAGTTCACACGGTAAGCTATATTGAATATTTTTATTCTCACAGCCACCACCTTTTAGGATTAAACGTGCATCAATATAATCTTTTTCCCATTGTTCAAACTTAATCACCGGTGTACCTGGTCCTAAATTATTTCCACTATTATCTCCAAAAAGAGAATCAACAGAATTGGGACGAAGTTTACCATCTTTTGTCGCCCGCTCAAGCGCATTATAGATAGCTTCCTTCAACTTTAATTGATTCACACCAACTGGTGTATAAATTTTAAACGTTGGCATCCCTGTATCTTGGCAAATCGGCGAGATGTTATCATCAGCCATTTTAATATTATTTGTAATTGTGCCAAGTGCCATCGCAGAACGAGTCCCTGCATTTTCTCGCTCTTTCGCTTGTTGAATCGCACGACGAACATCTTTCGGTAAGTTCGTTGACGTTTCAACAATTAGTTGATACATGCTTTCTTGAAGCTTTTCCATTGTTACTTCCCCCTCAATTGTGAACGCTACCAAAACGTTATGAGCTGAAAATTCAATTGTTATGCTCTTTAGCTATTTATTTGTTTCACGCTATTAGAGCATAAATGAAATTTTTCACAACTTGATTATACCTCTTTTTCTATCGTCCTTCTATTACCCGAACAGAAAAAGGCTACCAAATTGGAATTGGTAGCCTTTTTAATATATTATTCGTCTTTTTTAAATTGCTCACATTTTAATTCTAATTCATCTAACATTGCAAGAAGACGATCTACATCTTCTAATTCTACTTCTTCAGGTTCAATTGTATCAATTACTTCAATGAACATATTTAAACGTTCTTTTAAATATACTAATTGTGTATCTTTATCTTGAATTGCTTTTCCCATGAAGGCACTCTCCTTTTAATTCGAGTTGCTTTTATTATACCGCAAAAACGATTGCTATGGGCATGAAATTTCATCAATTTTGTCACAGTCATCCACTATAATGTAAGCCCTCTCTCTTTCCATGCTAAAAAGTTTCACTTTATAAAAAGCACATATTCTTCTATTATAGAGAATGGACAAATTGTTATTTCAATAGTCAAAGGAGTATTTCATATGACGATATCACAAAAAATGAAGCCGATTACTCCTTCTTACGATCCATGGGAAGCGTATATGGACCTTGAAGAGTACGGCAAACTACTATTAACAAATGTTGAATTTACAACAACGACGTTATGCAACATGCGCTGTGAGCATTGCGCTGTTGGTTACACGTTACAGCCGAAAGACCCAAATCCGCTTCCGATGGATCTTTTATTAAAACGATTAGATGAGATTCCTCATTTACGTTCTTTAAGTATTACTGGCGGCGAACCTATGCTTTCAAAAAAATCCGTCGACAACTATGTAACACCACTCTTAAAATATGCCCATGAACGAGGCGTTCGCACTCAAATCAACTCTAACTTAACTATAGATTTAGCACGTTACGAACAGATTATTCCTTATTTAGACGTATTGCATATATCTCATAACTGGGGAACAATTGATGACTTCGTTGAAGGCGGATTTGCAATGATGGAGCGTAAGCCTACTTACGAACAACGTGCAAAATTATTCGAAAGAATGATTACAAATAGTAAGGCTCTATCAGATGCAGGTGTACTTGTATCGGCCGAAACAATGCTAAACAAAAGAACTCTACCACATATTGAACATATTCACCGCCAAATCGTCGAAGAGATGGGCTGTAAACGTCATGAAGTTCATCCAATGTATCCAAGTGACTTCGCGAGTAATCTAGAGATTTTAACAAAAGCTGAAATTCGTGATGCGATTGAACATTTACTAGAAATTCGCGATGAAAATGTATGGATGCTATTTGGAACTTTACCTTTCTATGCTTGTAGCGATGACGAAAAAGACATAGCTACATTTAAAAAATTGCAAGAGAGCAAAAATGTAACTGTTCGTAACGATCCAGATGGTCGTTCACGCTTAAATGTAAATATTTTTGATGGTAATATTATCGTTACTGATTTTGGTGATGTTCCACTTCTAGGAAACATACAAACAAACACATTACAAGAAGCGTATGAAAAATGGAGCGCTTCAAAAACAGCAAAATCATTAAGCTGTCACTGTCCTGCAGTAAAATGTCTTGGACCAAATGTTCTTGTAAAAAACAGCTACTATCCGACAGAAGATTTCTTATCAAAAACAGCAAACATTACATTATAAAAAAAACGTCAGCTTATAAGCTGACGTTTTTTTTGTTATTGCGAGTGAGAAGAAGAAATAAATTTAAAAAACAAATGATCATGAATTGGAATTGCCGCTCCAATTCCTTGAGAAGTAATATTTTTCACAACAAGTCTTTTTTGATTTCCCTTTAATACAAGATACACTTCTCCAAATGTTACTTTTCCCTTTTCATTTACTGCTGGTGTATAAGCGTATAAATATCCGAGTTGACTCGGACTAATATTATACACACGCTCATGTCCAGTACCATAACCAATAGTTGTTTTAAACGAAAGGGGCAATTGTACTTTTTCAAGCGCTTTGAGAAGCATCATTTTTTTCACATCTGCAGCATCTTTCATATCTGCTGTTAAATCGCCTTCAACCGTCTTTTGTGTTTCTTGCTTATAGCGAAGTGGATACAAACGGTCTCCTCCGCGATTATCATACACATTTCGATTCACTTGTTTATATTCCCAATTAATCGATGTGTCTACTGATTCATAATGTAAAGCCCATTGACCTAAATAAATTTTTGCCCGATACCCTACTGCAAGCGGAGCATTTGAAATTGTCGTTTCATTAAACATCCGAATTAAGTCTGGATTTTCAATTTTAATATTAGCCGTTTTCAATAGCTCTTGAGCAAATTTACTTGGTTGTAAACGTGGCAAATCTTGCGCATCATTTGGAAATGTATTGTCTTTTGAAATATTTAAAACAGATGAAGGCATTTTTGTTCCTACTGTTGTCTTTGCAAAACTCATGTTAGGAAATAATAAAATAAACGAGACCATAGTTGAAAGACATATGCTGTATACTCGTTTCACCTGTCTGGCTCCTTCCTATGTAGGTATATATACTACTTCGTTTATTGTTTTCTCTGAGTGCAATTGTTATGCCTATTTTTCATAATAAATAAAAACCAATTCCCATAATGACATACGCCGCTAGTAAAGTGCCACCTTCAAACCAGTTTGTATCTCCATCATTGGAAATCGCAATCGTTAAGAAAACGGCTGTAATCATAGACACAAGTTCTGGTATGGTAAATACTAAAGGCATCCTTTGCGCGAAGAACATAGATAGCAATACTAATACAGGAGCAACAAACATGGCGATTTGTAATGTAGAGCCTATTGCAATTTCGACTGCAATATTTACTTTATTTTTATAAGCCATAATAATTGCAGACGCATGTTCCGCTGCATTCCCAACAATTGCAACGATAATAACCCCTATAAATAACTCTGACCAGCCAAATGACTTTGCAACAGTTTCAAAAGTATGCACGAGTGCCTCTGACACATAAGCTACCGCTAGTGTTGCTATTGCTAAAATAAGGAGCGCCTTCCCTTTCGACCACTCTGGCTCTTCTTCATGCGCTACTTCGTCACTTTTATGTTGATATACACCACGGTGCGTAACTAACTTAAATAGTAATGCAGCAAGGTACATGATAATCATAATAATAGAAACACCTATACTTAATTGATACGTCTTGCCAGCGTCCATCTTCATTGAAAAGATCTCTGGAATAACAAAGGCCACAACAACAGCAAATATTAATAAAGCTGAATTATGCCTTGCATCATATACATTAAAACTTTGTCTTTTGTATTTAAGACCTCCAACAAAGAAAGATAACCCTCCTACCAATAATAAATTTCCAAGTACAGAACCGGTTAAAGAAGCTAACACCACTTCAATTAACCCTGCTTGAAGTGCAAAAATTGAAATGATAAGTTCAACAGCATTACCGAAAGTAGCATTTAATAATCCGCCTATTCTAGGACCAGAAACAATTGCTAGACTCTCTGTTGCTCTCCCCATAAAACCAGCTAATGCGATAATCGTAATACAATACACAGCGAACATAATTGTTTCTGGCCAATGAAGTGTTTTTCCAAGTACAGATAGTGGTACACCTATAAGCGCTACTATAAGAAATATTTTATTAAACATGCTTTTCATCCTTCCATCGTATGTATTTCTCCTCAATATTATTATTATTCTTCTCCTAACTTGTCCGATTTCATCACAATTACGTTTAAAAAATCGGATTGAAGAAAACAGTATGAAAGATATTTAAATTATCTTGTTTAAACAGACAGAATTATAAATTGTGAAAAGGGGTTAAAATTATGCACTTAAAAGAAAAAATCGCAACTATTATTCAAGGTCAACGTACTGGTGTATTATCTACAGTACGAAATGAGAAACCTCATAGCGCCTTTATGATGTTTTTCCATGAAGATTTTGTACTATATGTTGCAACAGATCGACAATCAAAAAAGATAACAGATATTGAACAAAATCCTAATGTCCATGTACTACTCGGACGAGAAGGAAAAAAATTAGATGAAGATTATATTGAAGTTGAAGGGTTAGCTTCAATCGAGGAAGACTCAACATTAAAAAACAAGTTTTGGAATAATAGCTTAAAACGTTGGTTACTCGGTCCTGAAGACCCTAATTACGTATTGATCAAAATCAATCCCGACACAATTTATTACATTGATGGTGCGGGTACGACGGAGCCTGAGTTTTTACGACTATAAAATAAAACAAGCCCCCCCTTAGGTGGGCTTGTTTTGTCGAAAAGTTCTTTTAAAAAAAATAATAAAATAGGTGGAACTTTCCAAAGATTCTGTTATATAATAGCAGTAACTTAAATAAACTGTATTAAAACAGATTGGGAGGAGAAATAAAATTGATGAAGAGAGAAGAACGCAAAAATATGATTGAGTTTATTGAAAAGAAAAAAGGGATTGAGCGTGACGAATTATTGTTTATGACAGACGATGAAGTAGAACATATTTATAATGTAACGTACTTTTTATATGAGGAAATTGCAGAGTAGTATAATAATCCCCACCTTATTAAAAATATAAGGTGGGGATTATTTCGTTATTTAGCCCACTATTTACAGGCAGTAAAACTCCCACCTTAAAATTCAGGTGGAGCAAGAAGTTAAGTTGAAGTCGTGCTTCCTATAAAGCTCAATTGCTTCAACTTTATACATGAGAATCATTTTCATGTATAATACTGTAAGATTGGAGGAATTTTACTATGAGTTCGTGGCTCTTATTTGCACTATTATCAGCAATTGCTGCTGCCCTTGTATCGATTTTTGGAAAGTTTGGTTTAGACGGCATCGATGCAAACGTTGCAACAACAATTCGATCTATTATTATGGCATTATTTATGATAGGCGTTATTATCATACAAGGTAAATTTCAAAATATCGGCGACGTACTGCTAAATAAAAAAGCACTGCTATTTATCACATTAAGTGGGATTGCAGGTGCTTCTTCATGGCTATTTTATTTTCTTGCCCTCAAAACAGGAAAGGTTTCACAAGTAGCTCCTGTCGATAAATTAAGCGTCGTATTTTCTATCATTCTCGCTATGATTATCCTCGGTGAAAAGTTAAACTTTATGACCGGCGTTGGTGTAGTCTTTATTACAGCTGGTGTATTATTTATTGCTTTCAGCTAAAAAAACCGCTATTAGCGGTTTTTCTTTTTCTTTATGTACAACCATACAACACATGTAACAACTGCTGAAATTAATAAAATCCATATTCCATAATGATGTAAACTATACTCAACGAAGCGCCACTTCTCGCCTAATTTCCAGCCAAGCCCAATAAAAACACTTATCCAAATGAGCGCACCACCGTAAGCGTACAAACAAAAACGCCAAAGTGTCAAATTTGATACCCCAGCAAAATATGCTGTTAAATGACGTACGCCCGGTATAAAATAACCAATCATTAAAAGAAATGGCCCATATTTTTCAAATAAAATATGTGTTTTTTCAATGTGATGTTCTTTAATTCTAATTTTCGGCCCATATTTCTTTAAAACAGGGAGCCCAAGTTTTAAACCTAATATGTAGCTTAACGTGATCCCTAACATCGCACCAGCCATCCCACTTAAAAAAGCAGCAGTTCCTGACATAACTCCTTTTGAAACATTATAACCAACAAAGGTCAATAAAAACTCGTCTGGTATCGGTAATCCGACAATCCCACCAGCCAAAGCTATAACAATTCCAAAATAGCCATAATGCGCGATTAACTCGCCAATATGTTGTTCCATTCGGAAGACACATCCTATGCACGGTCGTTATTCCACATTGTACCCTTTCTATCTTTAAGGCAAACATGGTATACATATTCACTATACATTGTTTTTATAATGAACTCTACTTCTATTCTTTCCTTTAACAGAGATAAAGGAAAACTTTACTCAGTGGGAGTTTTGTTCATCCTCTACTAATTATTAACCTATGCCAACCTTGCTTTTACAGACATCCCGACTCCACATAACTCACTTACATTCACCAATTTTGAGATTAGATTCTTATTGCCCGCAAATAACCCGATAAAAAATAAAAATTCATATGCGTGTTTTTTTGTTACAATAAAGGAAAGTTACTTTTCGCAACGGTTTAACTCTCAAGAAAAATGATATATCTAGCAAAAACATAGTTTGGTCTATATAATGCAACTTCTACCTATTAAAAGAACATACACCCTTTTACATACAACATCATTTTTCTAAATTATACAGGGGGGAACGAACATGACCATTGAAAATCAATTTATTCAAAAAGTTTACTATAAAACATTTTTAACAGAAGAAACTTCTACTCCTGCATCGGAAATACTCGGTGAAGCATATATAAATGAATCTAAAAATGAATTCTCCAACATTTCTAATATTCGATTTGCTCAAGGTGAATTTTATTATCAAAATAAAGATTTTGAAGCAGCTATATTTAAATGGGAAAAAGTAAATAATGCTCTTGCACTTTGGGCGACAAAAAATATTGCAGATGCTTATTTTGAACTAGGATTCTTACCAAAGGCAGAAGAAATTTATCAATCTATTCAAACGGAAGATACGACTCTTACGATGGAGGTTTCCTTACAACTTCTTTCTCTTTATATCGAACAAGATCGTTTAGGACTCGCTTTTAAGACGATTAGTGAAGCTGTTGCATTCCAACCGGATTACCCAAATATTACTGCAATTGCACGTTCTTTCTATGAAAAACAAGAAGATTGGAACAACGCTATCGAACTAGCTGTTCAAGAAGGTATCCGAACACAATCTTTACACTGGTTTGATACGTTAATAACTTACATAAACAAAGGATTTACAAAAAACATTAAGCCTGAATATTTCTATGAGTCTTTAAAAGCTCTATATGCTGTTGATCAAGCTCAATTTAAAGAACTTGTTATTGCTCTTTGGAATAGCTATCAACATGAATCCTTATACCTTCCTTGGATTCAAAGTATTAATCATTTATTCTTGCATATTGAAACAGACAATAATGACGATTGGAATGAAATTTCTACTCGCTACCAAGAAACATACTTTGCATTAATTACCGGAAATCATTTTATGCATGAATTAAACGGACTTGTACCAAATCTATTAACAAATTGGTTCAGTTTAACGAAAGCAAAAGATTCTCTAGTTGTCTCTGCAGCAGTGTTAGCATGGAATGAAGTCTCACCTACAACTTTAGAATCATTACTCGTAAAAAGTGCTGGATCCTTACTTTCTAATACATCAGCTGAAGCAGATGTAAATATGGAAACAGTTTCTCATTTATTCGAAACAATCGCTGTATGGGCTGAGAAAAATGATGTAGATTTAAGTCATCAATTTACGCTACTCGTCCATGAACTATGTGATTTAAATGTCACACCAATACTAATAGCTGGAACTAGTGACCATGATAAAACATCATTTGTTAATTCAATATTAGGAGAGAACATCTTAACTGAAACTTTAACAACTCCTATTCTATTTAAAGACGCTAGTCAAACTGAAATAACAGAATTTACCGATTTAGATATAAGAAATATCCCTAACCTTGATGAATTCCATCAAATAACGGCTACATCTGCTCAGTCAGAACTTGAGAAAAAATGTATAGAAATTAAGCTACCAAGTAGGTTTTTAAGAAAAAATAAGTTTACATTTCTTATTACACCATCCATTCAAGGACAATTGGATAAAAACAATGCATACTTTGAATACTTACAAGCAGCAGATAGCCTTGTATACGTATTAAATTCTTCTTCACCATTGCATAGTCAAGAAATTGATACGTTAATTTATTTACGTGAACAAGTACCAAACTTACAAATTCACTTCGTATCACACACAAATAATACGACTACTAATGAAAAACTAATTAGTAAACTTAAAGTACATTTTCCAGATGCACAATTCTTCCCATACTCTCCTTCGCAAGAGAGTAGCCAGCAACTTGGAGATGTAACAGAATCTATTCTTTCTAATCTTGCAAAACGCGATATAGAAAAAGAACGTATAGAAAAGCTAATATGGTTTACGCAAAAGACAATTGCTTATCTCATAAATGAACGTGTGGAATTAGAAAATACATTAGTAAAATCCGTACGCTGGAATAAACACATCTCAGTGAAACTTACTGGATTTATTAATAACCTTACTGCTCTTGAAAAAGATAAAATTCGTTCTATTACCGAATCCTATCTTTTAACGAAAGAAGAAATTACACGAGATATACATTCTCAAATTCCTGAATTATTACAGAGCTGCTCTGATCTTGTTCAAGAAGATAGTGATTTCAAATTAGTTCATGAAGAATTAAATGCTGCAATGAATGAACGAGTTCAAAAGCATGTACAACAGGTACTTCTTCCTAAATTTACTGGGTCTATTCAAGAATGGATTGAAACAGCACATAATGAATTTATTCAAGCTCAAGCTTATTTAGATGAAATGAGTGAAACGTTTAATAAATTATATAAAGAAGAACGTATGAAACTTCCTTGCGATTTCAAATTATTAGATGATTGGAATCGAGATGTTGTACGAATGACAAATCGAATTACAGTAACGAACATCAATATTTTATTACGCTTTACACCGACACAGTTTTTCTTAAAAAGTGCCGGAAAATTATTTGGTAATATGCAAAAAAACCAATCTATGCTCGCCAACAAATATAAACAATATATTGAAACAGAAGACTATACAGAAATTGCTCACACAATTTCAAAACAATTCTTCCTTCAATTTGAAGTATTTGAAGGTGCATTAGAACGTGATATCATGATGTTCTTCAAAGATCCACTTAACATATTGAAACAAAATGTAGATGCAGCTCAACTTGAGATAAAGGAAGACGAGCAAACATTAGCAACGCTAAGAAGCAATCCAGAAACATATCATGATCCTTTGGCGTTATTTAAACTACAATTGCTACAACATAAATTCGTTTTAAGTACTACAAAGAAACATGAAGATATTTTTGTATCAAACGAATCTCCTACTGTTTAACAAAAAAACCAAGCAAACTAAAATTTGCTTGGTTTTTTACTTTATTATTTTCATATGTTCAAACGGATAATAAATGCCTGCTAACTTTCCTAACACATCTTCTCTATCAATAAAACCTAAACCATTTCTACTATCTTTACTTATTAAGCGATTATCTCCCATAACAAAAATCTTATTTTCGGGAACTGTAATTGGTCCAAAGTCCTCTGTTAAATTCATAAGTTTTTTTTCTGCTTGTTTTTTATTACTATCCAAATACTCTTCATCTTTCACTTCAGAATTTACATATAATTGATCATTTCTCATCTCAATTATATCTCCAGATAATCCAATCACTCTTTTGACATAAAAATTATCTGTTTTCACAACAATAATATCTTCTCTCCCATAGCTTTCAAATTGTTTTGCTAACTTATTAACAATCACCTTATCTCCATCTTGCAACGTTGGCCTCATAGATGCTCCTTTTACAGTCGTAGGGAAAAACACAAAAATTTTCGCCAAAAACACCAATAAACATGCAATTGCAATAGTTCCAAAGAATTCACGCCAACATTTTTTCTTTTGCATCATTTCACCATCTCATCATCTTTTTACTTTTATTATAAATAATACAACCGATATTTTTCTACAAAATTATGAATTATAAAATTATAATATTAGAAATTTAAAAATGGTAATACTGATCAAATTAAACAAGCAAAAAAGATACTCTCAAAATAGATCAAATTAAACAAGCAAAAAAGATACTCTCAAAATAGTCTATCCACTATTTTGAGAGTATCTTTTTATAATCCCACATATACAATACACATTTGAGCAGCTACATATGTAAACCAAATCCAAAGTGGCTCATACTTTAATTTACGCCCTCCGATATCTGTCACGCCAATAATAAAATCAGAAATCACAAACAGTAAACCACCAAACGCTGGTATCCACCATATTCCTGTATTTTCATAATATAAGGCGAATGCAAAGCAAGCCATTCCTCCAACCCACAATCCGTAAATTAGAGCTCCTATCGTAAACAATTTATCCTGTTTATCATTTCGGATAAAGAAGAACCATCCTACAATTAGAAAGAGCCCATATACGAGTAAACCAATCCAAAAACCATTCCACGAAATTCCTGTTTGCAAAAATGCTTTTACATAAAAACAATGAGCAAGAGCGAAAGTAACCATCCCTCCAATTAACCTGTGACCAATTGGAATCAGCCCAGCCATAAACAAATCTCCCACAGTCGATAAAGTCATACCAAGTGCAACCCACGTACTATACTCTACAGATGGATCTTGTAACCATATCCAAATTGCACTACCTGTTAAAGAAAAACTAAGAATAAGACGGATTGCTAAAGGTAACGGCATATTATCTTTCGTTCTTTTTGTCTGCCGCATTGCATAAATTGCACCAATTAAAAAAAGAAGTATTTGCCCAATTAACACCACGTAAAGTAGATTCATAATATGTTCTCCTCAATAAATGCTTTTTGTATCTTTTTTCGTTACACTTAGTCTATTATCCTTTTTCTATAAAAAAAGAAGAACAGTACTGTTCTTCCATTGTAATCGCTTTTCTGCTTTCTATGCTACTTGTTTTTCTTTCTCTATTTTTTGCTTAGCTGGCGTCCGATTTACCACAATAATTCCCGCGGCTACACATGCTAAACCGAGTAACACAAATGAATGAATTGCTTCACCTAAAATCATGCTCGATAATAACACACCAAATACGGGTATAAAGAACATATACATAGATACTTTTCCAACCTTATTGTACTTCATAATTGTATTCCAAATGCAAAAACCAGCTGCAGATAAGAAAGATAAATAAATCAGCATAAGTAGTGCATGTAGACTAAATGTAAATGGCATGACTCCAACTTGTAAAGCCCCTATACATAATAATCCTATAGAACCAAACATCATTTGGTATGCTGTCATATAGCCAACATCTAATGTTTTACTACCTTCTTTTGCTAATATGTTTCCATATGAATACAGCATTGCTGCACTAAGAAGTAATAAGCTTCCGATTCCAAAATGAAATGATAAGCTACCATCACTCGGCACATTTACTAAAACGACGCCACAAAAACCAATCGATACCCCAATTATTTTTCTTATATTGAGAGCATCATCTTTATATAAAAAATGGGCGAGTAAAATTTGAAAGAATGATGATGTCCCTGAAATGATAGCTCCTTCAATTCCTGAACTATAACTCATTCCAATGTAAAAACAGATATATTGAAGAAACGTTTGGAATAAACCAATTTGTATTAACTGTTTCCCCGTTCCTTTTTTGAAGCTCATATCTTTTCCTAACACTTTAAAGAATAATAAGAGCATGACTCCAGATAACAAGAAACGATAACCGGCAAATAATATTTGTTCTCCAACTTCTTGTGGTTGAATTCCAAGTTCAGCATAACTTAACTTAATAAAAGGAAATGCGCTTCCCCATAAAAAAGTTGCTACTATTGCAGCAATAAATACGCCAATCGGATGGGTAAAAAATTTCTCTGTCTTCACTTGTTGTCTTCCTTTCCGACCTTTTTATGAACAATATTCATATATACCAAAGGAATTGCGAAAACACAAGTTTTCCGTTTATACTTGAAACAAAACCGTACCATCTCATAAAAACATATGATATACTATAGAATAATTACAACATAATAACTATTAAAAACAGATTCAACAGAAATGCTGCTATCCATTATGGATGGCAGCTTTCGTCGTTTTATAGGGGTTTCGATTTTGATTATTTTTCTCAATAAGAATTCGGAAGGAGCGAGTAGTAATGAACTCAGAAGTAAAAACGTTACACGCAAAAGAAACAATTTCTCATCCCTCTTTATGGGACACATTAAAAAAACATTATGAACTTGTATTTGCATTGGCATCTGGTATTTTTATTTTAGCTGGCTGGCTATTCACAAAGAACGATGCAATGAATGCAGGTATTACTTGCTATATCCTTGCTTATATAGTTGGTGGATATGCAAAAGCGAAAGAAGGAATTGAAGATACGATTGAAGAAAAAGAGCTAAATGTTGAAATGCTAATGCTCTTTGCAGCTATCGGTGCTGCAATTATTGGCTACTGGGCAGAAGGGGCTATTTTAATCTTCATCTTTGCGCTCAGCGGTGCTATGGAATCTTATACATTAAGTAAGAGCCAAAAAGAAATTTCCGCTCTTCTTGACTTACAACCCGAAGAAGCATTACGCATTTCCAACGGAACAGAGGAACGTATTCCTGTTGGAGAGTTACAAATTAACGACATTATTTTAATTAAACCAGGTGAACGTGTTCCTGCTGACGGTACGATTCATAACGGTGAAACAAATATCGATGAAGCAGCAATCACGGGAGAACCTATTCCAAATGAGAAAAGACATGGCGATGAAGTATTTGCAGGTACTGTAAATTTACGTGGTGCTATCGAAGTTAAAATTACGAAGCCGAGCGATCAAACATTATTCCAAAAGATTATCCGTCTCGTACAAAGTGCACAAAGTGAAAAATCACCATCACAACTATTCATCGAAAAGTTTGAAGGAACATACGTAAAAGGTGTACTACTCGTTGTTGCGCTTATGATGTTCGTTCCTCATTTCTTACTTGACTGGAGCTGGAATGAAACGTTTTATCGCGCTATGATCTTACTTGTAGTCGCATCTCCTTGTGCACTCGTTGCTGCCATTACACCAGCAACGTTATCTGCAATTTCTAACGGAGCAAGAAATGGAATTCTCTTTAAAGGTGGCATACATTTAGAACGCCTCGCTTCAGTAAAAGCAATCGCCTTTGATAAAACAGGAACATTAACAGAAGGAAAACCTACCGTAACAGATATATATGTTCGAGAAAATATGACAGAAAAAGAAGTACTTTCTATTACAGCATCAATTGAAAGTCACTCTACACATCCTTTGGCTGAATCTATTGTTAAATATGCACAACATGCGTACGACATTACATTAAAAAAACCAGAAAAGGTTGAAGATGTAACTGGTTTTGGGCTAAAAGGAATATTCGAAAACAACGCTTATAAAATAGGTAAAGCTGATTTTATCGGTGAAGAAACAAAAACATTTCATAATGGTATTTCTGCCTCACTTGAAAAGGAAGGTAAAACTGTCGTTTATATTAGTGATGAGGGAGGCATTCTTGGACTTATCGCTTTAAAAGATACGCTTCGCCAAGAAACAATAGCTGCTATTCGTGATTTACAAAGCATTGGTGTCGAAGCAATTATGATTACTGGAGATAATGAAGAAACGGCAAAAGCAATTGCCTCTGAAAGTAATATAAAGGAATATTACGCATCATGCTTACCAGAAACAAAAGTTGAAACGATTAAAAAGTTAAAAGAAAAATACGGTACAGTAGCAATGGTCGGAGACGGTATAAATGATGCACCTGCACTAGCTACTGCTAGCATTGGTGTCGCAATGGGAGAAGGAACAGATGTAGCTTTAGAAACTGCGGATGTTGTACTGATGAAGAACGAACTATCTCGTCTTTCTCAAGCAATCCGTCTATCAAAACGAATGAATCGTATTGTGAAGCAAAACGTAATCTTTTCGCTAGCCGTTATTGCCATGCTAATTTGTTCAAACTTCTTGCAATTTTTAGCTCTTCCATTCGGTGTTATTGGCCATGAAGGAAGTACGATTCTTGTCATTTTGAATGGCTTACGATTATTAAAAGGAAGCAAATAAAACGGGTCCCTCATAGAGGACCCGTTTTTTTTAATGATAGCTATTATGACCGTTCGCACTGCTACTCGTTTTATGCTTTGGATGCGAACTGCTCTTTTGTTTATTATTACTTTTATTATTATGGTTCTTTTTATTATTACTCATGAAATATCCCCCCTGTTCCTTTTTATTATGGAACAAGAGCTCATTATTCATTACGGGAATTATTGTCACCGGTTCTATAATGGTGGAGTAAACCATTAATTTCACCGCCAAGTAAAATTACCCATCCAGTTAAGTAAAACCATAACATTAAAATAATGATACCACCGAGACCACCATATGTATTGGCGTAATTCGCAAACTTATCTACATAATAAGCAAATGAGTACGATACCACAATCCATCCTACAGTAGCAAATAACGCCCCTGAAATAACTTCTCTTCTTTTTAACTTTCGATCTGGTGCAAATGTATATAAGAAACTAAACAAAGCAAATAGCACGAAGAAACTCGCTACTAATCGTGTAATGCTCCATACGAAAGAAAAGCTATCTGATAAACCGAGTGCTTTAAACACTGCTGCTCCAATAACTTGTCCGAATACCGGAACAATTAACGCAAAGACAATCATAAAAATAATAGCTAATGTAAACACAATTGATAACGCTCTTGTTGTAATAAAAGAACGTGTTTCCTTCACGTCATAAGCGCGGTTAAAAGCATTCATAACCGCATTAACACCATTTGAGGCAAACCATAACATGGATAATAAACCAAATGATAATAAACCACCATTTTGCTGGTTTACAACTTTATCTACATTTACCTCAATTAAGTTCATTGCATCATCTGGTACATAAACCTCTAATAAACTAAGCACATCCTCTGTTTGAATGGGAATAAATCCAAGAAGCGTAATTAAGAAAACGAGCCCAGGAAAAATTGCAAGCAAGAAGAAATAAGCGAGCTGTGCTGCCAAGCCCGCTACATCATCGCGCATCGTCCGGTCATATAAATCTTTACCAAACGAATAAGTACGATTTCTTCTCACCTTTTCTAAAATTTTTCTCATATATGTTTAAACGCTTTTCTTCTCTTCTTTATCTTGCTTTAACTCAATGTACGCTTCAGTTTTTTTTTCCACTGCATTTGAGTCTTTCATAAATAATTCACGCGCTTCTTTCATACCACCATCTTCAGCAACTATTGGCTCTTCTTCTACTTTCAACTCATCTACCTTTGGAGATACAGCTTGAATTTCAATCGTTTCTGGCTTTTCTTCTGGCTCAACTTTTTTCTTACTAAAAATTTCTTTCGTTTCTTTTAACGTCTCTACAACAGATGGCGTTAATTTTTTAATTTCTGCTACTTTCGCTTTTACCACATTGAAATCAGCAAGTTCGCGTCCTTTATCTGTAACAGTTTGCACTTTTTCTTTGATCTTTGCATTTTCGCCAATTTCAATCATCTTTGTTTTTGCTTTTTCTGCAGTATTTTTTACTTTTTCACGATTTTCTTTCTTCAACATAGATACAGCTACACCTGCAGCTACACCAATCGCAATGTTTCGAGCAATATTATTTTTCTTTGCCATATTCCTTCACCCTTTCATTTCTTATGTTAGAAAGTATTTCTTTCTAAGCTTCCTCATATTCCTTGTTCATTTCGAATGAAAGCTAATAGCTTTGCACACCCTTCTGTTACAAGGTCATATACTTCTTGGAAATTCCCTGTATAGTAAGGGTCGGGAACGTCTGTCCAGCCACCGTCTGGAACAAAATCGGACAGCCTACCAATATAGCCTCCAGTTTTACCTAAACTTTTTAAATCTGCTATATTCTTGTTGTCCATGGCAATAATATAATCAAACTTTGTTAAGTCTTCTTTTTCTACTTGCCTTGCTTTAATTCCTTCAAAAGTGACTGCATTTTCTTTTAAAATTTTTTGTGTTCCTTTATGTGGCGGATGGCCAACATGCCAATCTCCAGTTCCTGCAGAATCAATGACAATTTTCTCTTCAAGTCCCTCTTTTACGACAAGATTTCGAAAAATCGCTTCTGCCATCGGAGAACGGCAAATGTTCCCAAGACAAACAAACAATACTTGAACCATATTTTTGTTTCTTCCCTTCTTGGTGCATTTCTTAATATATACTTATAGTATAAACAACCAATTATTAAATATAAAGGAAATCCCTACTAATTTAATGGGATTGAAAAGATTCATTAACGAAAATGATAAAAAATGTTAAGATAGCCTTATGTTATTTTAAAGGGGGACACTTCGGTGGATTTATCCGTAAAGTCAGAAGAAAACGTTGAATACATGGTCGAAGCTATTAAAGAAAAATTACGTATGGTTAATGCTGGAGCGATGAGAGCTGCTAGTTTTAACGAAGAAATGTACGAAGATTTACGTGACATTTATGATCATGTTATGAAACGTGAAACATTCAGCATTAGTGAAATGCAAGCTATTACAGAAGAATTAGGTACATTAATTAAAAAGTAAAAAAGCCTCTCTTATATGAGGCTCTTTTTTATTTCCAACAAATTCATGACAACTCTTCTCTTTCCCTCAACCAACTGTAAAATATTGTACAATAGAAGTAGAACCTCACCTTAGATTTTTTCTCCATACATACTACTCACAAATAATAGCAACACTACCATTGCTAACTGTTTTTACTGGAGGTGCTTACTTATGAGCAATTGGTACAGTAAGACGAAAGATCAAACATTAATTGACCTAGAAACAAACGAACAACACGGTTTAACAGATGAAATTGTAAGTGAACGTTTAAAGCAATACGGTTCTAATGAATTAGCTACAAAACAAAAACGCACTTTATTGCAGCGTATTTTCGCCCAAATTAATGACGTCCTCGTATATGTCCTTATTATTGCAGCCCTTATTTCTGCCTTTGTAGGTGAATGGGCAGATGCAAGTATCATTGCGCTCGTTGTAGTTTTAAATGCTGTTATCGGTGTCGTCCAAGAATCGAAAGCAGAACAAGCCTTAGAGGCATTGAAAAAGATGGCGACACCTAAAGCTATCGTCAAGCGAGATGGTGAACTAAAAGAAATTCCATCTGAGCACGTCGTTCCAGGTGATATCGTTATGCTCGACGCCGGACGATATATCCCATGCGATTTACGCCTGATCGAAACCGCAAATTTAAAAGTTGAAGAATCTGCTCTAACTGGTGAATCTGTCCCTGTTGATAAAGATGCAATCTACCACCCTTCCATGCAAAGTGATGAGCAAGTACCACTCGGTGATCAAAAGAATATGGCCTTTATGTCTACTCTTGTTACATATGGACGAGGCGTCGGTGTTGCTGTTGAAACTGGAATGAACTCACAAATTGGTAAGATTGCTACCCTTTTACATGAAGCTGACGATGATATGACACCACTTCAAAAAAGCTTAGCACAAGTCGGAAAGTATTTAGGCTTTGTTGCTGTAGCTATTTGTATCGTGATGTTTCTCATAGGCTTTTTACAAGGACGAGATACACTAGAAATGTTTATGACTGCAATTAGTTTAGCCGTTGCAGCTATTCCAGAAGGTTTGCCAGCTATCGTTTCCATCGTTCTTGCAATTGGTGTGCAACGTATGATTAAACAAAACGTTATCATTCGGAAACTACCAGCTGTTGAAGCCCTCGGTTCTGTCACAATTATTTGTTCAGATAAAACAGGTACGTTAACGCAAAATAAAATGACCGTTACTCACTTTTATAGTGATAACACATACGATCGCTTAGAGAGTTTAAATGTAAATAATGATGCGCAACGTCTATTGTTAGAAAATATGGTGCTATGTAATGATGCGTCTTACAATAACGAATCACAAACGGGAGACCCGACTGAAATTGCTCTTCTCGTTGCCGGAACCACCTTTAATATGCAAAAAGATCATTTAGAAAAAATACATGAACGTGTTAACGAAGTACCTTTCGATTCAGATCGTAAAATGATGTCAACTGTACATACATACGATGAAAGCTACTATAGCATGACGAAAGGCGCTATTGATAAGCTCTTACCCCGATGTACCCATATTTTTAAAAACGGCAAAATCGAGATTTTAACTGATTCTGATAAAAATCAAATATTAAAAGCTGCCGGATCAATGTCTCAAGAAGCTTTAAGAGTACTTTCATTCGCATTTAAACAATACGATTCAAACGATGTGGATATAAATCATCTTGAAAAAAATCTTATCTTTATTGGTCTTGTCGGTATGATTGATCCACCACGAACTGAAGTGAAAGATTCAATTAAAGAATGTAAAAAAGCCGGTATTCGCACAGTTATGATTACTGGTGACCATAAAGATACCGCCTTTGCAATTGCCAAAGAACTTGGCATTGCTGAAGAAATATCGGAAATTATGATTGGAACTGAATTAGATAACGTTTCTGATACAGAACTAGCTAGCAAAATTAATCATTTAAATGTATTCGCTAGAGTCTCTCCTGAGCATAAAGTGAAAATTGTAAAGGCATTACGCGCGAAAGGAAATATCGTTTCTATGACTGGTGACGGTGTCAATGATGCACCATCTTTAAAGCAAGCTGATGTTGGCGTAGCGATGGGCATTACAGGAACAGACGTTGCAAAAGGGGCAGCAGATGTCGTGTTAACAGATGATAATTTCTCATCTATTGTGAAAGCCGTTGAAGAAGGTAGAAATATTTATCGTAACATAAAAAAATCAATTCTCTTCCTACTCTCTTGTAACTTCGGAGAAATTATCGCTTTATTTTTAGCGATTTTACTCGGCTGGGCAACACCACTACGACCTATTCATATTTTGTGGGTGAATTTAATTACAGATACACTGCCTGCATTATCACTTGGGGTTGATCCTGAAGATCCAGATGTGATGAAGGAAAAACCACGACATGCGAAAGAAAGCTTATTTAGTGGCAGCGTTCCTTTCCTGATTTTCAATGGAGTTATCATTGGACTTTTAACGCTAATAGCTTTTATCGCCGGAGCAAAATTCTATACTGGAGATACAAATTTATTCCCTCTTTTCCCAGAGCGAATTGATGACGATGCTCTATTACATGCTCAAACGATGGCATTTGTCGTTCTTAGTTTTTCTCAGCTCGTTCATTCATTTAACTTGCGTTCAAGAACGAAATCAATTTTTTCAATTGGGATCTTTACAAATAAATATTTAGTTTTCTCCCTTCTTATCGGTGTTCTTATGCAAGTTTGTATCATCTCCATCCCGCCCCTTGCAAATATATTCGGTGTACATGCATTAACGATGCGAGATTGGGGATTTGTTCTCTTATTAAGTATCATTCCACTTATTGTGAATGAGATTATTAAATTAGTGAAGAGAAACTAAAAGGCAATGAGGAATAGTCCTCATTGCCTTTTCATTTACCCCACTGATTAAAGTTTCACTTTATCCTTGTAATTCTTTTTTAATGTTCTCTGTTAATGTAGCCATACGTTTGCGGCTTTCTTCACGCTCACGCTTGTTTTGTTCTTCAATTTGTTGTGTTTCTTGCATACCTCTTGAAATAATGTTCCAAGTTTCCTCAAGTGTTTCCATCTTAATACTAGAAGAACCTGATAATCTCGCTACTTCTACACTTTGCGTTGCGATATTTTGTGCATTTTTCTTAAGTAATTCATTTGTACGACGATCCAGTTCAGCCATAGAATCTGCAACAAGTTTTTGACGCTTCGCATTTACCGCCTGAATGATACCATTTTTAAAGATAGGAATCGTTGTAATAAATGCTGTATTGATTTTACCAATTAATTTATTATTACCACGTTGAATCATACGAATTTGTGGTGCTGTAAGTAACGCAACCATACGTGCTTTTTCTAAATCGTCAATACGCTGTTCTAAAATTTCAACAGAGTTTTTAAGCGACTCTAATTCAATACCTGCTAATTGATCATTATTACGTACACGCTCTTCATACATCGGAACTAACTCTGTATTTAAACGCTCTAATAACATTTCTCCTGCTACTACGTACTTCTCTAAGTCTAGATAATATTTTAAGTTTTGCTCATACAAGCCATCTAACGTACCAATTGATTTTTTCATCTCATCTTGGTACTTCGTAATTTCCACATAAACTTTATCAATTTCACGGCCCATCGTTTGATACTTGCTAAAAATTTGTTCAATCATTTTATCCGCTTTTTTAAACATACGTGAAAAGAAACCGCTTTTCTCTTCCGCAAAGTCTTTACTATCGAATCGGTCCATAATTTTACCAAGCTGTTTTAATAATTCACCAGAATCTTCTATCTTTGATAATGACATTGTATGTAAAATTTGATCAGCAAAACGTGAAATTTCCATAGAAGGTTCTTTTCCAAGTTCAATTAATTCTAATTGATCTTTAATATCTACCGCATTATAAATACGTTGTACATCCGCATCTTGTCTAAGCTGTAAGCGAACATCTTGTGCTGTTTGTTCATTTAATTCTGTTTTCGGATCTAGTACGACTGGGTTATTCATATGGTATTCTCCCTTTCCTTATAAAAATGGACGAAATAGTCCTTTTATTGTTTGTGATAAATTTTTATAGGCTGATGAACCATGAAACTCAAGATCGAAATTAACCTCTTCAAGCCAATGTGAATCAAATGCCCCCGCTTCAATATACGGTTCAATATCGTTTCTTCCCGTTGGATTGAAATGAAATACATCTACTCCAATTTGATTCAAAAATAGTAATAAAACAGCATCAGAACGAGTTAACTCTCCACTCTTCTCATTATTAAATATAACAATTTTCGGTACATCTTGTGAATAATCAAATTTCTCAAGCTGTTCTAAAATATTCGGTGGTATTTGAGAAAGTTGCGCGAAAACATATAGCGCTACATCTTGTTTCGTCTCTTTCGCAATTGGTTTACACATTTCACTTTCACACGTATGGATAATCGCTTCTGCAATTCCATGCTGTAAACCTTCCGGTAAACGCTTATGCGGCCACCAATGGCTATTCATAATTAGATCAGGATGCAATTTCCCAGCTCGGTCCAATGCATCTCGATAATGATATTGGAAGTTTGCTTTTTGCTCTTTCGTAAATGGGAATGTATTAATTAATAAACTGTTATCAAATGATGTAACAGCCTTTAATCGTTGAAAATATTCTTTATCATTCTTTGAAACGCCTGATATTTTCGCAAATAAAGAAGGAATATAAATGTGTTTATTTTCAACAAAGAATGTCGGGCGTACAAACGCCTTTTCTTTCGTAATTAAAAAGAGTTCATCATATGTTGTTTTTAGTGTACGAGCTACAGGCGTATAGGAACGGAATTGCCACGGCTTGTACAGCAGTGAATTATCGTGGTGAAGTACTTGTTCAATTTCTTTTGAAGCTTGATACGCTACTGTTGCAACACGCTCACGGCGACGATCAGGGAATGGTTCAAGCGAAATGCGACTTGAATGAGATACAACAAAAGTTCTTCCCTCTTCATCAATATTTTCAAATCCATCTTTTCCTTCTGGGTGATAATAAAGCACATCACAACCGAGCATAATAAGAAAGTATAAGAAATATATACGGCTTTCCTGTGCATCACCGTACCAAATGATACGCGGCATTTGTTTCTTATAATTAATCGTAGAGAACCACTTCGCTACGTAATTTTCGCTTAGTTTAATTATGTCGATTAAGAAACGACGGAAGCCTTCTGTCTTTAACGACTGATTATGTTGCTTCTCATATAATTTCAATAGTGAAATAAACGTCGTATGTATGTAATGCTGTAAATCAGGGTTGTCTACTTTCGGTAAAAGTTGTTTCCCAGATAAGTGTGCAACTAGCCTATTTACTGTCAGACCATTTGGTGCTTCTTGATGTAATCCGAACACTTCTTGAATATGACGAAGCTTTTCCGAATCAATCACTTTGTTTAAATTTTGTTCGTGTAAAACTTCGATTCCTTTCGCTTCACTATAATCAAACAGTTCATTAAAATATTCATCTACATCATTAGGAACACCAAGGATTCGACATGCTATATAACTAAATTTCATCTCATTCTCTGTCAGCTCATATTGTGGGCGTTTTTCTAAAAGCGTTTCAAATTGCTTTAAATCTGATTCATCTTTTAATGCATATGGTTGAAGTGTAAAACGTGAAAACACAACAGTTCACCTCCAAAAACATTTACGTTTTTTCTAAGTCCTTCTTCTATTATAAACTATTTTTGGTTATAAAAAATGGGCGCTCGCAAAACGAGCAAACCCATTTCAATTATTTATTGTCTTCTTTAGTAGCTGCAACTTCTTCTCTAGCTTGTCCAGAATTCTTCATGTAGTGAAGTATAAATGTTGCTCCAAATGCTACAACTAAAATAATAAAGAATAGTGTATGACTAATCTCAATCTCGATTAAAGACAGTAACATTTTTGCTGCAATAATTAAGATTAAAATGTATGCTGTCGTTTCAAGCTCTGGAATACGCTCTAACAATTTTAAGAATACACCAGCAATACCACGCATCATTAAAATACCTAGCATTCCGCCTAATAGTAAAATCCAAACTTCATTAGATACACCAAATGCAGCAAGTACGCTATCTACAGAGAATGCGATATCCATTAATTCAACCATCGCAACTGTTCCCCAGAAGACACCAAACATTCTAAAGAGAATACTATTTTGATTCATACCGTGAGCTTCGTCTTCTTCACTTGCACCTTTACGCTTATCAATAAAGTATTTTACTGATAACCAAGCAAGGTAAAGTGCACCAAGAAGTTTTACCCACCATAATTTAATTAAGAACATTCCGATTCCAATCGCAATAAAGCGGAACACATAAGCTCCAATAAGTCCATAGAATAATGCTTTTTTACGTTTTTCTTCCGGAAGATGTTTTACCATTACCGCTAACACAAGTGCGTTATCAGCAGATAATAATCCTTCAAGTACAACAAGTGTACCAATTAATCCCCAAGATACTGGATCCTGCAACACTTTAATCCACATGTCCAAGTCGAAAAACTGAGCATACGTATCAAGGATTCCTTGCAAAATACTCATCTTACCTTTATCCCCTATTCTTTGCTAGATTTATAGAAAGGTCAAAAAAAGGAAACGAATATCGTTTCCTTTCTATGCATCCAAGCCATACGCTCTTACAAGCGCACCTAAACCACCTTGGAATCCACTTCCTACTGCATTAAACTTCCACTGTCCATTATGACGGTATAATTCACAAAAGACAACTGCTGTTTCGATGGAGAAATCTTCCCCTAAATCAAAACGAAGAACTTCTTCACTCGTTTCTTCATTCGCTAAACGAACAAACGCATTTCCTACTTGCCCAAAGTTTTGACTACGGCCTTCTGCATCATAAATCGTAACTGTAATAGCAATTCTGTGCACATCTGCTGGAACTTTCTTCAAGTCCACAACAAGTTGCTCATCGTCACCTTCACCTTCACCTGTACGGTTATCTCCTGTATGTAAAACAGATCCACAAGGAGACTGTAAATTATTATAGAAGATAAAATCAGTTTCCTTCGTACATTTTCCGTTTGCATCTAATAAAAAGGCAGATGCATCTAAATCGAAATCGGCTCCGCCGTCATAAGATTTAATATCCCATCCAAGACCAATTACTGCTTTTGTTAAACCAGGGCTTGTCTTACCTAAATCGATTTTCTGGCCTTTTTGTAATTGAATAACCATCTATATTCACCTCTATATTTTTATCTTTAAAAATATATCCATCAGTAAACATACATTTCACCGATGGATATATAAATCAAATCTATTACTCTACATCTAAACCAAAGTTATTACATAGAGACGCTAATCCACCTTGGAATCCACTTCCGATTGCATTGAATTTCCAATCACCTGCATGACGATATAATTCACCTACTACTACGGCTGTTTCAATAGAGAAATCTTCTCCTAAATCGTAACGAATTAATTCTGCATTCTTTTCTTCATCAAGAATACGTACGAAAGAATTAGAAACTTGTCCGAAGTTTTGGCTACGGCCTTCTCCATCATAAATTGTAATTGTGAAACAAATACGTTCGATGTGAGCAGGAACATTTTTCAAATCTACTTTAATCGCTTCGTCATCGCCTTCACCTTCACCAGTGCGGTTATCTCCTAAATGCTCCACAGCACCATTCGCACCTTTTGGATTATTATAGAAAACGAAATCTTCAGCTCCTGAAACTTTACCATTCGCGCCTACTAAGAAAATACTAACATCTAAGTCGAAATCGTTTTGTCCGTCATAACGATTCGTGTCCCAACCAAGTCCTACAAGAACTTTCGAAAGACCTGGATTCGTTTTTGTTAAGTCTACCTTTTGTCCCTTTTTCAATGAAATTGATGCCATATACAATTCCTCCTCGGTTATTTTATTGATAACGTGATACAATCTCACTTAAGTTTTTATCTTGCGTGCCTTCTCCAACTGCTGAAAACTTCCATTCACTTCCGTGACGATACATTTCACCTGCAATTAGAGTTGTTTTGCCAGCATAATTATCCGATAAATTATAGCGTGCTAATTCTTCACCAGTTTGCGGGTTTTGAATACGAATATATGCATTACGAATCATCCCGAAATCTTGACGACGATTTACACAGTCATAAATATTTACAACGAATACTAAACGATTAATACGGCTTGGAACTTTATGTAATTCTACGAAAATTGTTTCGTCATCACCAGCGCCTTCACCTGTTAAATTATCTCCTGAATGAATAATACTACCACAAGTAGAAAGTTTATTTCCGAAGTAAACTAAATCATTTTTGTTTAAAAAACGATCTCCTTCTAACATAACAACAGATGCATCACAATCTACATTTGGTTTACTTCCAAATAATGAAGACAGAAATCCACCTGATTGCCCAATTGGATCCCAGCCTAAGCCAACCTGTAGTTTTGCTACTTTTGGTTGTCCTTTCGTTAAATCGATCTTTTGACCTTTTTCTAAAATAATAGGCATGAAGTTTCTCCCTTTCTACAAAGCATTTTCCAAATCGGAAAATATTGTATTCTTCTCTTATATTGTAGCATTATTTACCTAGCGATAAAAAGGATAAATTCTCAGTTATATGAAAACATTCATATAACTTACTTATGATGATGTAAGAAGTGGTAAATAGCACCAATCATTCCTGCACAATTACCGTTTTGCGCAAGTTCAATCTCACAATTATTATAAATCTCTTGATTTAAGTATTTACTGACCTCTTCTTTTACTTCTTTTAAAAACTCATTTCCTCTATCGGTAATTCCTCCACCAATAATAATCGTTTCTGGATTAAAAATATAAGCAAGATTACTAATTCCGATTGCCAAATGTTTAAAGAAAATCCCAACTGCTTGAGCAACTTCCCGATCTCCTTTATCATACAACTCGAAAATTCTTTTCCCATTCCACTTGCCTTTGCCTTTATATTTGCTTACAAGTCGAATTAATCCTGAAATCGAAGCAACCTCTTCAAACGTTTTTCCTTCTATTAACATATTCCCCCATTCACCAGCACTAAATGAATGTCCTCGGTACAATTTTCCATCTATAAAAATTGCTCCCCCAATCCCTGTTCCAAGGGTGAGCATAATAAAGTTATCTTTCTCTCTTCCACTACCATTCCACATTTCTCCAAACGCTGCACAATTCACATCATTGTCAATCGATACTGGAACTTTTAATATCTCTTGCAATCTATCAATAATAGGAATAGTACTATATCCCGGAATATGATCCGCACCTCCCGTCACAATTCCTTTATTAATATCAACAATTCCCGCAGTGCTAATACCGATTCCGGCAATAGTATGTTCATTCATTATTTTTTTGGATACATATATAAGTTTTTGAATAATTTGTTCTCCGCCTAAATGAATTTCTGTTGCAACTGTTTGACGCTTTAATACTCTCCCTATTTCTGAAACAATACCATACTTAATTTGCGTACCGCCAATATCAAACGCTATATACTCTTTCATCTGCTGCCACTTCCTCTACCGTTATGAATGTAAATTCTCCCCCTCTACTATTTGTAGGAAATCTACATTAACTCTTTTCTGCTTTGACAAATACACCACCTTTTTCTATATATAGTTTTTTTTGCATAAAACTCTTTTTCCTAAGAAATATTACAAAGGGATGTATTTTAGATGGAACATTAATCTCTTAGGAGGAAAACCATGACGAAAATCTTCATTTTAGCATCAACACTCTCTTTATCTTTTTTTAGCGGTTTAAATATCGGTAATGCTGCAACTGAAAACTTCCAACCATTAACAAACGCTATTGTACAAAATAGCGATCATTTTGCAGAAGGAAACTCAAAGGATAATAATATACCTCCAGGAAATAACGGTTCTCAGGACGATACTGGTTCTGGTGACAATGGTTCTGGCGGTAACGGGGCAATGGTTCCGGCGGTAACGGTTCTGGTGGCAGTGGCTCTGGTGGCAATGGTTCCGGCGGGAACGGGTCTGGTGACAAAGGTTCCGGCGGTAACGGGGTGGTGTGCTGGTGGCAACGGTTCTGGTGGGAACGGTTCTGGGGGTAATGGTTCTGGTGGCAATGGTTCTGGTGGCAATGGCTCTGGTGGCAATGGTTCTGGCGGTAACGGTTCTGGCGGTAACGGTTCTGGCGGCAATGGCTCTCAAGGCGGCAATCGTGTTAAAGGTGATAGCAGTTCTCAAGGGGGTAATGGCTCTCAAGGTGGCAATCGTGTTAAAGGCGATAGCAATTCTCAGGAGGGCAACGGTTCTCAAGGGGGTAATGTAAAAGGTAATACGAAAAAACAAGGTGATAAATTACCTAATACTGCAACGCATTACCCTATATCTATTTTAATGGGGCTTTCAACATTCCTAATTGGTATGTTACTGTTTATTCGTCGTAAAAACGTAAAATAAGAACAACATCCTTCCATCTAAAAAGTACATGAAATACTGTATAAAACTAAAAAGGACTTTGGATTACATTTTATTATGCAGCCCAAAGTCCTTTTATCACCTATCAGAAAAAGTATTAATACGCTTTTCCCCAATACACCATTTGTTTAGCTTCTTTACCACAACAAATACATTCTTCAGCTAAATGCTCTTGCTCAAAAGGCATACAACGTGAAGATACGCCAACTTCTTCTTTTAGTTTTTCTTCACAAGCTAATTCCCCGCACCACATTGCCTTAATAAAGCCTTGCTTTTCGTCAGCTATTTTTTTCATCTCTTCGAAATTTGTCGCAACATACGTATTCTCATCGCGAAATGCTTTTGCTTTATTAAATAAAGCAATATGAATTTCTTCAAGTAATGCTGGAATACGTTCTTCTAATTGATCCATTGGTACAAACTCTTTTTCCTTCGTATCTCTTCTTACAAGTACAACTTGATTCTTTTCAATATCTTTAGGGCCAACTTCTAATCGAATTGGAATCCCCTTCATTTCATACTCATTAAATTTCCAGCCTGGTGTTTTATTACTAGCATCTATTTTTACTCGTGCAACCTTTTGAATATGTGCTTGTAACTCTGTTGCTTTTGCTAAAACTCCTTCTTTATGCTGAGCAATTGGTACAATAACAACTTGCACTGGAGCGACTTTTGGTGGCATTACAAGTCCATTATTATCACTATGAACCATTATTAGCCCGCCTATCATTCTTGTTGATACACCCCAAGATGTTTGGTGCACATATTGCCACTTACCGTTACGATCTAAAAACTTAATATCAAATGCTTTAGAGAAATTCGTTCCAAAGTTATGAGAGGTTCCTGTTTGAAGTGCTTTTCCATCATGCATTAAACTTTCAATTGTATAAGTTGCCTTTGCTCCAGCAAACTTCTCTTTTTCTGTTTTTTGTCCTTTAATAACTGGTATTGCTAAATAATCCTCACAGAAAGAAGCATATAAGTTTAAAATATTTAATGTTTCAGCCTGCGATTCTTCTGCCGTTTCATGGATTGTATGACCCTCTTGCCATAAAAATTCAGTCGTACGAAGGAATGGCCTAGTTGTCTTCTCCCAACGAACTACTGAACACCACTGATTATATAACTTTGGCAAATCATTATAGGATTGCACAATTTTTGAAAAGTGCTCACAAAATAAAGTTTCAGATGTAGGACGTACACAAAGTCTTTCCGCCAACTTTTCATCTCCGCCATGCGTAACCCATGCTACTTCAGGAGCAAATCCTTCAACATGATCCTTCTCTTTTTGCAATAAACTCTCTGGGATAAACATTGGCATATATACATTTTCATGGCCAGTTTCTTTTAACTTCTCATCCATCACCTTCTGCATATTCTCCCATAAGGCATAACCATACGGACGTAAAATCATGCATCCTTTTACACTTGAATAATCAACAAGTTCGGCTTTTTTTACAATATCGGTATACCACTGCGCAAAGTCCTCTTCCATCTTCGTAATGGCTTGCACTTGTTCTTTTGCCATAGTCAGTCTTCCTCCTTCTAGAAAATACAAAAAAGCCCGCGTCCCTAAATAGGGACCGAGCTTTGTCGGCGTTACCACCCTGATTCATGCACAAAAATTGCGCATGCTCTCTTTTTGATAACGGGAAATTCCCGCTGCATATGCAGAACTCAAAGGCAGGTTCCATATTGCCTTTTTAAGAATCTTTCAGCCTGACGGATTCTCTCTCTGCTAAAAAGGTTGAACATGTACTAGTCCTTTTTCATCGTTATAACGAAATAAATTTGTTGATTATCATAATATAAATTTCAACCCAAAACAAGAGTGAATTTTCTTATTTTTATATTCTTTTCATTTTTTACAGTTTTATACGTAGCTTTTTCGCGTAATTTTTACAAGTTGATGTGCAATCATACCGATAAGTGTACCAAGTAGGACGAAGAAACCAATAAATCCATATCCCATTCCTTCCCACCCACCAATAACCATCATTGTAACGGGAAAGGATGCTAAGCAAAGAAGTATTAAACTAAGTGCAAATATAATATCGAACTGTTTGTCTGGAAACCGTTTCTTTAGTAAATATGAAATAGCAAATACAAGGATAATCGTGACTCCGCCAATGATGTAAAAGATACCAAATCCATCTAACCAATCCATAGTGTTTCCTCCTTCCATAGATTCCCTTATACTTAATTATATGTTTAATTTTTCTGAAAATAAATAATAAATTTTCACATAGAAATATATTTTTATTGCTAGGTATTAATAGTAATATATAAGAATAGGTTTTATATAATCAGGAGGGAACTTTATGGATAAAGCATTAACAAACCATGTCATTATTTTATCATTCGACTGTTTATCAGCTTTAGATTTTCCTATACTACAAAAACTACCTCATTTCCAATCTCTAATAAAAAAGGGCACGGTTGTCGAAAAAGTAGAACCAATTTATCCTTCTGTAACATATCCAAGCCACTCAACAATCGTAACCGGTAATTACCCTAACAAGCACGGTGTTGTTAGCAATACGTTACTTCAACCAGGGCGTGAATCACCTGATTGGCATTGGTACCGAAAATCAATAAAAGGAACAACATTGTATGATGAAGCGCGCAAAGCAAATTTAACGACAGCTGCCCTTCTATGGCCTGTTACTGGAAGAGCGAATATTGATTACAATTTACCAGAAATTTTCCCCAATAGACCTTGGCAAAATCAAGTGTTAGTTTCCTTATTTAGCGGTAGCCCACTATACCAATTAGATTTAAATCGTCGTTTCGGCCATATAAGAAATGGTTTATCACAACCAGAACTGGATGATTTCGTCCTCGCCTCTGCTGTGCATACAATCCAGACGAAAAAGCCTAATGTCATGTTTGTACATTTCACCGATTTAGACACACAAAGACACTATCACGGCTTTGAATCTAACGAAACAATAGCTGCTATCCAGAGACACGACGAACGTCTAGGGAAAATTATTCAAGCACTAAAAGAAAGTGACTTATACGAAGAAAGTACAATTATTGCCCTTGGTGATCATAGCGCTTTAAGTGAAAACAAATCCATCCAATTAAATGTGCTATTCCATCAAAGAGGACTTATATCTCTTAATAAAAAAGGAAAATTAGTAGACTGGAAAGCCTATTGCCAAAGTTGCGACGGCTCTGCCTATGTATATGTAAAGGACAAAAATGATACGGATACAATTCGGGAGGTACAACTACTCCTTGAAGAACTACTTCAAAATAAACAAAACGGAATTGAATTTATACTTCATGATGAAGCTGCCAAAGACTGCGGTGCAGACGGTAATTGTTTATTCATGTTAGAAGCACGAGAAGGGTATTATTTCACTGAAAACTATACAGGAGATTTTATAAAAGAAATTACCGAAAAAGATGTTACGCCTAGTAAAAAATATACATTTGGTACGCATGGATACTCTCCAACAAAACCTAACTATGAAACAATTTTTATCGCTGCTGGGAAAGGGATAAAAAGCGGCATTACCATACCGTATATGAGACTTATTGATGAGGGCCCAACTATCGCTAGACTACTCGGTTTACACTTAGGTGAAACAGACGGATCAATTGTAGAGGATTTACTCCAATTGTAAAGAACTGTGTATATATGTAAAAGTTATGTAAAATTCATCATTGTTTCTCTTTTTATAATTTTTATTTTTGTACACTGTTAGTAAAACAAATTTGAGGGGGAACATTATATGAAAAAAATGTCCAGACAAGAAAAAAGCTGGATATTATACGATTGGGCGAACTCCGTATATTCGCTCGTCATTACAACTGCATTATTTCCAATTTACTTTAAAGCAGCTGCAAAAGAAGCGGGTTTATCTGGGGCAACTTCAACAGCATATTGGGGATATGCAAACTCATTCGCAACACTTTTAATTTCTATACTTGCTCCTATTCTTGGCACAGTTGCTGATTATAAAGGATTTAAAAAACGTTTTTTCACATTCTTCTTTGGACTCGGTATCGTATTTACAAGTATGTTAGCAGTCGTTCCAACCTCTCAGTGGTACTTATTGCTAGGGTGCTATATGCTCGCCTTAATCGGCTTTGCTGGAGCAAACATTTTTTATGATGCATTTTTAGTAGATGTCACTTCTGAAGATAGAATGGATCGAATTTCTACGAGAGGTTTCGCTTTAGGCTATATTGGGAGTACTATTCCATTTATCGGTTGTATCACTCTTATCATTCTTGCTCAAAAAGGAACTATCCCTTTATCAGTTGGCATTGCTAGTCAAATTTCATTCGCGATAACAGCTCTTTGGTGGGGGTTATTTACAATTCCAATGCTAAAAAACGTAGAGCAAACGCACTATATTGAACGTCATCCAAGACCTATTAGAATGAGCTTCAAACGCCTTGCTGATACTTTTAAAAATATTAAAGAATATAAAACTGTATTTATGTTTCTAATCGCTTACTTTTTCTATATTGACGGAGTCGATACGATTATTACTATGTCTACCGCTTACGGAACCGATCTCGGTATTAGTGCAACGAATCTATTAATCATATTATTTGTAACACAAATTGTCGCTTGTCCATTTGCTTTACTATATGGAAAACTATCTGAAACATTTACTGGTAAAAAAATGTTATATGTCGGTATCATTATTTATATCATTATTTGCACATATGCTTATTTCTTAAAAACGACACTTGATTTTTGGATTTTAGCAATGTTAGTTGCTACATCTCAAGGTGGTATTCAAGCACTAAGTCGTTCATACTTTGCAAAACTAGTACCTAAAGAATCTGCAAATGAATTCTTCGGATTTTATAATATATTTGGCAAGTTTGCCGCGATTATGGGTCCAGTATTAGTCGGTGTTACAACCCAATTAACAGGAAAAACAAACGCTGGTGTTCTTAGTATTATTGTTCTGTTTATTATCGGAGGATTTTTACTAACTAGAGTTCCAGAAAATAATACATCCGTTACACCACCTAGTCCAAAGACTAAAACGCTATAAGAAAAGATCCTCTTCTCATAAGAAGAGGATCTTTTTTATTTTTAAAGGTGCGACTTATAATGAACGACTCTACTGCTTGTACAAAAATAATTTATCAACAGTTGTTCCTAATACTTCAGCTAAACGGAATGCTAACGCTAAACTTGGATCATATTTATTATTCTCAATTGCATTTATCGTTTGTCTAGAAACCTTACATTTATCAGCTAATGCGCCTTGTGAAATATTATTTTCAGTGCGTAATTCATAGATTTGATTTTTCACACCATTGCTCCTAACCTGTAAAATCGTTTTTACAACATCAGTATATAATTGGCTCATATAGTTGTCAAAAGTTCCTCAAAGAAAAAGGGAGCAATATTGCTCCCTTACAATAGTTATTTCGAAGCTAACGAATTTGTTAGTGCCTCTTTATTAGCAACATCTTCTTTTTTTATTTGCATACGTAGAACTGGCCCTATCGCTAATAAAATAAGTGCCATTGCTATACAAAACACAGTAACTAGTGAAGTTAGTTCCTTTAATCCTCCAGCTAGTGAAGTTCCAATTAGCATTGCCCCCATAAACAGTGGTAAAATCGTCCCATTTACTCTTCCAACCATATTTTCTGGTACAAGTTGAATCATAAGCGTACCGACAACAATATTAACACAAGCTAAACAAATACCTGTTCCAAACCTCATGAAACTAGTAATCCAAAATGATGTAGATAGCCCTTCTACTAAAAATGACATTGCTAATATGCCCATACCGAATACAAACATTTTTTTCGGATTCACTTTTGAAGCGAAAATTGCAGCAACAATACCACCAATTAACATACCTATTCCATCAGCTGCAGCTAAATATTGAACTGCTTCCTTTTCCATTCCAAGGCGTTCTATTACAAGAAACACCTCTAATGGAGTTGTTAATCCAACAGCTAAGCCTATAATGGTGAAAGTGATCGTAATCATACGTAAATTTTTCGTATGAAGAACATACTTCCAACCTTCTTTTATATCATTTTTTAATGAATCTCTCGCCACTTGCTCTTTTTCAACCCATTTTGGTAAAAATGAAAGGGCGATAGCAGATAACAAAAATAAAATGATTAAGCTATATAGTGACGTAAATAAACCAAGTTGTGTATACACAAGCGATCCTACCACTGGTCCAAAAATCAGAAATAATGACTGTAATGTTTGGTTAAATGCAATTGCATTTGCTACCTCTTCTTCTTTTACATAGCGCTTAAATATGCGCGAAGATGAGGGCTGAGAAAACTGGCCTACAATCGCGGAAATGAGTGTTGCAAAAAATATAGCCTGCCAATAATCCAGCTTTAACAACAGGACAATTCCTATAATAGACAGTACACTTAATACATCTCCAGCGACCATTGTTCTTTTCGGATTCCAGCGATCAGCTAGCGCACCACCGATAAACGAGAAAATAAAAATAGGTGCATATTCCATAACTGATAACAAAGAAACAGAAACCGGATCATTATTCGTTCGCTCCATTATGAAATATAAAAGAGCCATATTTCTGATCCAAATTGCAAATTGTTGTAAAATATCAGATGCCATAACGAGCATAAATGCTCGGTTTTTAAATAAAGCGTTCATTTTCATCCCCCTTTTACAAACCGACCGTTCGGTCTATTTTATTTTGTAAGAAAAGCAACTGACCTATTATTCAGCTGCCATTCCTTTTAACAATACATCTATTGCCTTTTTATAAATACGCTTCAACTCTTTATAATCTAGCTCGTAGTAAAGTACTCCAAGCCCTGATAATAATCCATTCACAATATACATAAGATCACGAGTATTATCTTCACGGAACTCTCCAGACTGTATACCTGCTTCAATTAATTTCTCAAACATAACATATGATTCTCTAGTTAAAGCTAATAGTTCCTCCAAAATCTCTTTACTTACAACTTGACTCATAGAGAATTCCTCTATTGCATTTGAAATTGGTTGCTGTATGTCCTCTACATGATATTCCGCGAGACCATATAGTTTTTCAGTACTAGTGCTATACAACTTCTCTTTTTCATTCCATTTTTCAACCCAATCATACGTATGCTGTTTCACTACAAATAAAAATAATTCTTCTTTACTTTTAAAGTGATAATAAATGCTTCCTTTACTTCGCTCTGTAATTTCACAAATCTCTTCCATAGATGTAGCTGCGTAGCCTTTCTGTGAAAATAGACTTTCTGCTTTGTATGCAATTTCTTTCTTTATCTCTTCTGCGCTTCTTCTCATATTCACACCTCTTTAAACCGACCGTTCAGTCTAATAATAACAAATCAAAAACCTCTATCGCAAGAGGCTATATTCCTTATTTAAGAAAACGTACTTTCAAACCAAGTTCGAATCATATGTATTGTTCCAAATTTAAATGCTAATTTAACAAGAAATACGCCTCCCGCAGCTAATAAAAATAACACTACTTTCCCCTTATTTTTCACTTTCGGTTCCCTTTTCATTTCCATTCCCCTTAGTATGTTAAAAATATTAATCAAACGTTTGTTTAACTGTGTTTATGTATATGTAAGCCGACTAATCAAACGTTTGTTTAAAAAGAAATACGCCTATATAAGGCGCATTTTCATCAATCCCCACCGCCACCGCAGCTTCCTCCGCTATCTCCCCCAAAAGAGCCTCCACAATCATGTGAACCGCCATCATGCGAGCTATCATTATCCGATCCAGCAAAGAAAAATAATGGTGATGAGCTGTTAGATGAGTTATGTATGTTATTTTGTTTCGCCAAGTTCACCTTCTTTTTGTTCGATCGAACTGCTGTTACGATTATTCCAACTACAACAAATAATAGTATGACAATAATAAATCCCATATAAAAGCCTCCCCTATTCCTCGAATAATTGAATGATTCTCTCTAGATTTTCAAGTGAAATGAAGCGTGATTCACGAAGAATTTCTTTTCCATTATGAAATAATAAAATTGTTGGCCCTGTAAATACTCCATATCGCCCCGCAATCTCTTGCATGTCTTGTAGTAATATTTCTATTTTCTCTACGTAATCATAATTTTCTAATACGCAATTTACTTTTCTTAGCATAACATCACAAACACCACAATTTTCCGTTTTAATAAACAGAAGTACCAATTGTTGTTCTTCGATATAGGTCGCTAATTCTTCTATCGTTTTAAATGTAGTCATCTTATCCCTCTTAGCGTAATTTACGAAATAATTTGCCTTGATACATACGAAAAGCTGAACTATCTTTAATCTTTCTCTTTTCCATTACCTGCTGAAAACGAAGAGTTTTTGCTGTTAACTCTTCTCGTAATTTCTTTCTCTCTTCTTCATCATAACAGCAAGCAATTAAATCCTCTATTTTTAATATATCTTTTTGTAGTTCCATTTCTGGTGGAATCATTCCCGCATTTTTTAAAATTTTATAACTCATTCTAAGTTCTGGAGGTACCATTGAAAGATCTTCTAATTGTAGTGGTTTTCCTTTTCCCGGAAGATAATCAAGATCACCATTCCGTATTGCTTGTCGAATTTTTTCTTCAGCAATGTTCAAAAACACATCCACACTATTCCCTCCTTTACATATTTTTACTATTATTTTACATGATATTTCCTTATCTTTCTACGTCTTTAATAATTGGCTCCATACAATTTTTTCTCAAATTTATTTATAATGAGCTTTTTCTTCCCATACCAATCTTTCGTTTTCATATATAGTTTGTATTCAAGCCTTTTTGTATTGAGAAAGTCTTTTTCAACTTAATAAAGCGTTTACACTAAATCTTACATTTGTTACGATTTAATCACCCCCAGCTCCCTTGTATAGACTTCGTGATGTCTGATCATTTTATCTAGACGTTTCATACGTCTAGATTCATTTTGGTTTATTGGCGTATGCCTTTAAATATATCTTTTATTTTGAAAGGAGAAATGGCTATGAGGTCTCAAAAATTCACACTGCTATTACTATCTCTACTACTTTTCTTACCTCTTTTTCTCACAAATTTTATTACTCCAAATCTCGCATTAGCAGATTCACCAAAGCAAAGTCAAAAAATTGTTGGGTACTTTCCTTCGTGGGGCGTTTACGGACGTAATTATCAAGTTGCTGACATTGATGCATCAAAGCTTACTCACCTTAACTATGCTTTCGCGGATATTTGTTGGAATGGAAAACATGGAAACCCTTCTACTCATCCTGATAATCCAAATAAACAAACGTGGAACTGTAAAGAATCTGGTGTACCATTGCAAAATAAAGAGGTTCCTAATGGTACTCTCGTACTCGGTGAACCATGGGCTGATGTTACCAAATCGTATCCTGGCTCAGGGACAACTTGGGAAGATTGCGATAAATATGCCCGTTGCGGAAATTTCGGGGAACTAAAACGATTAAAAGCTAAATATCCTCACTTAAAAACAATTATTTCCGTTGGTGGCTGGACTTGGTCTAACCGCTTTTCTGATATGGCCGCTGATGAAAAAACAAGAAAAGTATTTGCTGAATCTACAGTAGCTTTTCTTCGCGCATATGGGTTTGATGGCGTAGATTTAGACTGGGAATATCCGGGCGTTGAAACGATTCCTGGTGGTAGTTATCGTCCTGAAGATAAACAAAATTTCACTCTCCTTCTTCAAGATGTCCGAAATGCTTTGAATAAAGCAGGTGCTGAAGATGGCAAACAATATTTACTAACAATCGCTTCAGGCGCAAGCCAACGCTACGCTGATCATACAGAGCTAAAGAAAATTTCTCAAATACTCGATTGGATTAATATTATGACATATGATTTCCACGGCGGATGGGAAGCTACTTCTAATCATAATGCAGCTCTATATAAGGATCCAAATGACCCAGCAGCAAATACGAATTTTTACGTAGATGGTGCTATAAATGTTTATACAAATGAAGGTGTTCCAGTCGATAAACTAGTATTAGGCGTACCCTTTTACGGACGTGGCTGGAAAAGTTGTGGCAAAGAAAATAACGGACAATATCAACCTTGCAAACCAGGTAGTGATGGGAAACTTGCTTCTAAAGGTACTTGGGATGATTATTCTACCGGTGACACAGGTGTGTATGATTACGGTGATTTAGCAGCCAATTACGTTAATAAAAATGGTTTTGTACGCTACTGGAATGACACAGCTAAAGTACCTTATTTATATAATGCAACTACAGGCACATTTATTAGCTACGATGACAATGAATCTATGAAATACAAAACAGACTATATAAAGACGAAAGGTTTAAGTGGAGCAATGTTTTGGGAACTAAGCGGAGATTGCCGTACAAGTCCAAAATATAGTTGCAGTGGTCCAAAATTACTTGATACGCTAGTAAAAGAATTACTTGGTGGACCTATTAGTCAAAAAGATACTGAGCCACCAACGAATGTTAAAAACGTTGTAGTTACGAATAAAAATTCAAACTCAGTTCAATTAAACTGGACTGCATCTACTGATAACGTAGGAGTTATGGAATATGAAATTACTGCTGGAGAAGAGAAATGGAGTACAACAACAAATAGCATTACAATTAAAAACTTAAAACCTAATACGGAATACACATTTTCAATAATTGCCAAAGATGCTGCTGGAAATAAATCACAACCTACCGCTCTTACTGTCAAAACGGATGAAGCTAATACGACACCTCCTGATGGAAATGGCAATGCTACATTTTCAGTCACTTCGAATTGGGGCAGCGGTTATAACTTCTCGATTATAATCAAAAATAATGGAACGACTCCTATTAAAAATTGGAAATTAGAATTTGATTATAGCGGCAATTTAACACAAGTTTGGGATTCTAAAATTAGTAGTAAAACAAATAATCATTATGTAATTACAAACGCAGGATGGAATGGCGAAATTCCTCCTGGTGGATCTATTACAATTGGTGGTGCAGGAACGGGTAATCCTGCTGAACTTTTAAATGCCGTCATTAGCGAAAACTAGACGTAATATCCATTAATTATTTCACTAAAGTTTGAATTTAGGTTCGAGAAATACCTCCTAAATTCAAACTTTTAATTTTATAAAAAATCAAAAACATAACAATAACCTATTATAATTATATTTAGTTTCTAATATGAAGTTTATATGAAGTTCATTTGAATTTTACATGAATTCCCTTTAATTTCTATTGTCTTCCTATAATATCCATATTATCCTTTATATAAAGGAATTATTTTCATTCCATTTTGAACTATCTATATATATAAAGAAAGATAGTCACCTGTTAGGGAAAGGCTTTCGTATTATAAATATAACAAAAGAAAAAGCACGCTTATAAGCGCACCATAAGAGTGCTTCTTCATACAATTCTCATGTAAGAGTTCTCGAAAATCATGTTAATCACAAAGAAAAGGCATTAGCTCCTAAAAGCTAATGCCTTTTCTTTATTCATATTGTTCAGTATTCCAATCTTCTATATTCCATACTTTTGTTATCCACGATTCATAGAAAGAAGGTTCATGTGAGACAATTAAAACCGTTCCTTTGTATTGTTGTAACGCTTCCTGTAAAGCCATCTTAGTTTCTACATCCAAATGATTAGTCGGTTCGTCTAAAATTAAAACATCAGCTTTTTCTATTTTTTCATATAAGGAGCTAACACACTTAAAATCTCTTCTTTATCCTTTTTTAATTCGAGTGATGTTAACATATCCATCGTTCTCGGCCTAGGTAATTTCACTTGTACCTCGCCAACTATTGACGCTGGTCTTTGAGATAAAATAAATACGCGATCTGAAAGCAAGATTGCCTCATCTAAGTCATGTGTCACCATAACGATTGTTTGCTTTTCTTGATGCCAAGAGTTTAAAAGCCAGCTATGTACTTCCATTTTTGTAAATGCATCTAATTTACCAAAAGGCTCATCAAGCAGCATAATTGGCTTTTCACATAAATATGTGCGCAGAAAACTAATTCTTTGACGCATACCACCAGATAATTCATCTGGATAATGGTCTGCATATTCATCTAGTTCGAACTGCTTTAATGCTTCCATTCCTTCTGTCAGCCTTTGTTTTTTCGGCTTTCCTTCAATTTCTAACGGAAGAACGATATTTTGCAAAGCTGATCGCCACGGTAGTAATAAATCTTGTTGTGGCATATAACTAACAACATCTTGCTCTTGTACTTGCTTATCGTTATACGTTACGTTCCCGCTTGTTGGTTTTTCAACATTTGCAATCATGTTTAATAATGTGCTTTTCCCGCAACCACTCGGTCCTACAAAGGAAACAAACTCTCCCTCTTGTATAGAGGCACTAATATTCTCTAATACATTCTTTCCGTCGAAAGATTTCACTATATTTTTTATTTGTAATCCGCTCATTTTTCACTTGGAAGGAATTCATTTGTAAAAGCATCTTTTACATCGATTTTCTTTTTAATAACTTTGTTGTCATATAAGAAATTCATGTAATTCGTCCAAATTTCTTCCTTCTGTACTCCCCATGCTTTAGCATCATCTTGATACTTCGTACTTAACCATTTTTGGCTTTCTTGAACTAAATCTTTATTTACATCTGGAACAGCTTTAATTAAAATATCAGCAGCTTCTTTCGGTTCCGTAATTGCAAAATTATAACCTTCTGTCGTTGCACTCATAAACTTTTTCACAAAGTCTTTATCTTGCTTCGTATGTTTTTCACTCGTAATAATAACAGGACTATAGAAATCAAGCGCTGGATCTAAGTCCTTCACCATAATCGTATTTAACTCTTTTCCTTGACGCTTCGCTTCAATCCCATCCCAACCGTAATAAATCCATTCAAAATCTGCATCACGGCCAATTGATTTAAAGAAATCTGTTTGTCCTAAGATGATTTTTTCAACTTTATTAAAATCAGCTTGATGTTTATCCATAATCGTCTTTAATGTCGCTTCTTCCGCTGGTCCTCCCCAGCCGCCGTAACGTTTACCTTCAAAATCTTTCGGTGACGTCATATTATCTTTCTTAAGCGATGCAAACGCTGAAGTGTTATGCTGAATAATCGCTCCTACAGATACAACAGGAATTCCTTCTACACGAGCTAACGTTACATTTTCTTGTGCGCTTATTGCGAAGTCTGCTTTTCCTGATGCTATCATTTGCTCTGCTGTTACATTGTCACCTGGTTGAATAATTTCTACATCTAATCCTTGCTTTTTGTAATAATCTTTCGTTTGCGCTACATACAAGCCAGTATGATTCGTATTTGGAAACCAATCTAATACTACTTTTACTTTTTGATCTTTACTTGCACTTTCTTCTTTCTTCGCCGGATTACATCCAGCCACACCTACCGCTACTAAGGCAGCTAACATAACTTTCAAACCTTTTTTCATTTTCTGCCGTCCTTTCTATATATCCATGGTGCTGTTATTCTTGCCATAAACTCTACGATAAAATACAGGCATAATGTCACCATAACGATGATTGCTGCAACCCCAAATACTCGGGCAGTCAAAAAGGATTTTGTAGCCCTCGTAAGCATAACGCCTAATCCTTCACTTGCACCGAGCCATTCTCCGATAATTGCCCCCATTACGCTATATGTAACTGCAATTTTTAAACCTGAGAAAAAGTATGGAAGCACTGCTGGAAATTTTACTTTCTGGTAAACTTGCCATTTTGTCGCCTTCATTGTTTGTAACAGTTTCAGCATGTTTTTATCTACTGTTTGAAAACCTTCTAAAATACTAAGCGCAATTGGGAAGAAACAAACGAGTATTACGACCATTACTTTCGGCAACATCCCATATCCAAACCAAATAATAAATAGCGGTGCAAGTACAACAATTGGAATTGTTTGCGAAATAACAAGCAATGGATTTATTAAAATACGAAATAACGGTATAACGTCCATAATAATTGCGATGCTCGTCCCCAATAAAATTGCAAAAAATAGTCCAATTATAACTTCCTGCAGTGTTTGCATCGTATTTGGTAATAGTAAATCTTTCATCCCAATTAATTCTTGAACAATGGCAGAAGGCTTTGGTAAAATCCACGGTTCGATTTTAAATAATGAAACAGATCCTTCCCATATCGCAATGAGAAGGATAAGCCAAATAGTTGTAATAAGTTTAGATTGCTTCTGGTTTTGCATATTCATCACGGTACTTCCAAACCTTTTCATCTATCGTTACACCAGTGCTTGGACGATAATGGATTTTAATAGAAGTAATCACTTCTTCTGCTCCAGCATCGACGCAAGCTTGTTGCGCACGTTTAACGACATCAAGAAGTACATCTAATTCTCCTTCCAAAGTTGTTTCCATTGCCCCTACTTCATAACGAACTCCCGATTGTTGCACAACTTCAATTGCTTTATCGACAACAGAATATACATCTTTCGTTTTCGCTTGTGGTACTACTGAAAATGACATTGTAACTTGTTGTGACATAATAAAATCCCCCTTATAAAATTAAATTTCAAAAATAAGAAAAGGCTTTCCTACTGCGTAGGAAAGCCTTGTATGCAAGTTATTACAGAATAACATATGCTACATCACTTTAAGTAACTCCCTACGCTGGCATTATCCAGATCAGGTTGAGGGTCGATGTTTACTTACATCCTCTCAGCCAATTGGCTCCCCGGTCCTTAATTCGTTTTCATTGTAGCATGATTTATTTTATTGAACAAACAAAAGCATGCATAATCATTTCATTATTTTTGGAAAATAACCAACTTTTTCACCATGAGCTAATAACTGCTGAATAAATTCTTTATTAATTGCTGGTACTATCAATTCTTTTTTCTTAATCCATTTATTCGTTCTACGCGTACCCATTACAATTTCAGATTGCTGCGCTCCATCTCCTGCAACTTGAGAAGCAATTAACTCTGCTATTACTTCATTTCCCTTCGCTAATGCAAGTCCGGTATTTACATATTCTGAAAGTGGAACCATTTCAAGATTGTATCCACACTCTCCAATTAGCTGTATAAATTGTTCAAACTCAATTTGATGCGGATGACAAATATGTAACGTCTCTCCTATAATTTTCGAATCTTGCAAATACGATACAATTGATTTACTAGCAAAATCAATTGGTGTGAAATCAACTTTCCACTTCACATTTGGTGCTTTCCCAATTAATAGCATTGTTTTAATAAGACGATAAAATGCGTTTCCTTCAATATTTTGTTGGAACGAACCTGTTTCTGAATGACATGCTAAATTACCTGCACGATAAATATTTCCGCGCAAACCATTTTTCATTGCTTCACGAACAATGTTTTCCGCTTGTAGTTTACTATTTGAATATACATTCTCTAAGTCTACACTGTAATTAAAATCACCAGTTTTCATGTATGTATCCCATTGATCTACCGCTAATTCTAACGGGATACCAATTGTAGAAATAAAATGGAATGTAGCACCTTTCTCCGCTAATGTTAGCATACGGCTAGTTCCTTGGACATTTATATTTTCAAATTGTTTTACATCTCCAAAATGTCTTACATCTGCACCGCAATGAATTATCGTATCCATCTTAGAACTGATGAACATAAATTCTTCTTCGCTCATCCCAAGATACTCTTCTCCAAGATCACCAGCTACGGCCTGTATACGCTGTAACCATTCTTCACATATATCATTAAAGTAGCCTGTTAATGTATCTATAATTCTTTGCTGCACATCTTTAGTTGGTCTTACTAAACAATAAATAGTAGCAGATGTATCTCTCAACAATTCATATAATATGTGTGATCCTAAATAACCAGTAGCTCCTGTTAAAAAGACATTTGAAATCTGGTTTTCTTCCAAAACGTTTGCATACGTGATAGTATCTGGTTCGTGAATCACTTTATATTCACGAAATACTTCTTCTTTCTCTACTTTTACTTCTCGCTCAATTCGAGCTAATCCATATATCGTTCTTTCTTTAAAGAAATCTTGAATTGTTAAATGTGAGAAATCTTCTTTTAACAATGTTAAGACTCGTAATACTTTTAATGAATGTCCACCAATTGTAAAGAAATCATCATGCACTCCAACTTTTGAAATTCCTAATACTTCCGCCCAGGCGTTCGCTATTTGTTTTTCTGCTTTATTAGAAGGTGCAACATATTCTTGTAGCCGAACCGGTTCATACTTTTCTTCTAACTGAGCTAACTTCTTAACATCAATCTTTTTATTAGGTGTAAGTGGTAATTCATTAATATAAATTAGTTTAGATGGCACCATATAATCTGGTAATTGCTCTTGTAACTGATAAACTAATTCTGGTATTTCTTTTTTATTTAAAGTTGTATAGAACGCGATTAAATATTGGCTACCTTCCTTACTCTTCTTAGCAAAAACAGCATTTTCTTTTATATTATGATTTTGAGAAATTTTACTTTGGATTTCGCCTAGTTCAATACGATGTCCTCTAATTTTTACTTGATCATCTTTCCGATGTAAAAACTCTATATTTCCATCCTCTAGCAACTTAACGATATCACCTGTTTTGTATATATTAACTATAGGATTAAAAGGGTTCGGAATAAAAGCTTCAATTGTTTTATTAGGCTTATTAAAATACCCTTTTGCTAATCCCACTGAATCTATATATAATTCACCAGGTACACCAATTGGACAAAGATTCATATTCTCATCCAAAATCATAACTTGATAATTAGCACATGGTTTACCAATGGGAATACTCGCAACATCCTCATTTAACTGACTAGGTATTTTATAGGTTGTCGTCACTACAGTACATTCTGTCGGTCCGTATACATTATGAATTTCAACATTTGTACCTATTCTTTCTCTCCACAATTTAATAACCTCTACAGGCAACATTTCACCGCCAATCGCAATTCTTTTTAGGGAAGCTAGCTTATATATATCTTCTTCTGCCAAATAAGTTGCTACTTGTCGAACAAAAATTGTTGCTAATGCCAAGATTGAAGTTGCTTTCACTTTATAGATTGCATTTGCAAATGCTTCTACAGACAATCGCTCTTCCTCTAATAGTACATATAAGTTTCCTCCACAGAATAAAGAAGCAAATGACTCCCATACAGAAGCATCGAAACTAAAGGAAGGAAATTGGGCAAATACATCCTCTTCTGTCAATTCATATTGCTTTTTCATCCAAGTATACAGATTGACAACGCCTCTATGTGCTAACATCGTTCCCTTTGGATTCCCTGTTGAACCAGATGTATAAATCATATAAGCTACATCATCACAATGAATAGACAACTTTACATCTGTATCTTCATAAGTTTCACTATCATACATTGAAACTGTTTGAACCCCATCACATGTTATAGGCGTCTCTTTCATCAATATAACTTTCGCTTGGCTATCTTGAATAATGTACTGTATTCTACTTTCCGGATAATCTGGATCAATCGGAACATACGCTGCACCAGCTTTTAATATAGCTACCATACTTACTACTGTGTCTATGCTACGTTTCATAAATATTCCAACATAGTCTCCTAATTGGACGCCGTTTTTAATTAACATATGAGCTATTTGATTACTTTTTTTATTTAGCTCCTCATAAGTTAAAGTACCTTCCCTTGAAGATAAAGCTATACGATTTGGAAATTGAGTAACAGTATTATAGAACATATCGACGATACTTTTCTCAGGATATACTGCTGTCGTATCATTCACTTGACTATAAAGTGCCATCTCGGCCTCTGTAATAATATTAAAATCATTTATATGATTATTCTTATTTTGTGATTTATTAATTAAAACACCTTGTATTTGTTGTGCATAACGAGTAATTGTTGTCTCTTTCCAATTAACACTATTAAATATTATTTCTACACTTTGCATATTTTTACTAAATACAAATTGTAATGTATTCGTGTCTTGTAGCTCATAATATGTTTCGCCAATAATAATAGGTGACATTTCATATAATGTATTACCGTTTTGAAACTCTTCTATTTCTTCCTCATTCATTTCTTTAATTTGCTCCAGTTGCTCTTCAATCTGTAAATTCAAACTTTCATAGGAAAGAAAATTAGAAACTTCAATAATAATCGGAAATAAACTTCCTCTTACATGATAAAGCACGACAATATGTTTTTCTTTAGAAATATGATATAACCACGTTGCAGTCGCTCCTATTAAATCTACAATGTGAGTCAAATTTGGAAACAGTTCCGTTTTCCTTTTTACCCCAAGTTCTGTTCCTTGCACATCTTTAGGTATTTTAATACTCCCTTCTACTTTTCCTAAAAATTCTTTTACCATCTTATTATAAGAAATTGCTAATTTCATATTTATGTAAATTCCTCTCTTAAATATAATAAAGGTGTGAAAATTCACACCTTTTTCATCCCTTATTAACGGGCAGATTCGTTCAATTCATAATCAAGGGGGGATCCCCCTTGATTAGAATTGAACTTTCTCCTTATTCGCTTTTAAACTCACCAATAAGCTCTTGTAATTCTTGAGAAAGCCAACTTAAAGAAGTCGCTAATTCTGCAATATCTTGTACTGATATTTCTTGCTCTTTCATGCTTTCTTCAACATTACTACTGCTGTTGGCATAAGTATTTGCAATATGTGATAATTCATTTACGACTTGAACGATATTCTGGCTATTTTGTAAAATATCACTCGAATTACCAGAAACAGCTTTTACTTGATCTGTAACAGATTGCGCTGATTTTGAGATTTTTTCAAAGAAATCACCGCTACTTTGAACAAGCGAAATTCCAGTTTCTACTTCTCTTGAACCTTTTTGCATGGAAACTACAGCATCTTCTGTCTCAGCTTGTGTTTCACCAATTAATTTCGCTATATCTTTAGCAGACGCTTCCGTTTGTTCTGCTAATTTTCGTACTTCATCAGCAACAACTGCAAACCCTCTTCCAGCTGCTCCAGCACGTGAAGCCTCAATAGAAGCATTTAAAGCTAATAAATTTGTTTGATTTGAAATACCTGTAATTACAGTTACGATATCACTAATTTCTTTTGACCTTGTTTCTAACGAATAAATGATGGAAGATAAATCTTGTACTGCATTTTGGATTAAACTCATTTGATTAATAATTTGTCCAATCACTTCATTACCTTCAATTGAATGTTGTTCCATACCTTCAGAAGCAACCGCAACTTGTTTTGCAGCCCCAGTTATTTCTTCTACCTTATCTTCCATTCCATGTACAATTCCTAAACATTGTTGTACTGAAGTTTTTTGAGACTGTGCCCCTACTCTTAAACCTTCAATAGAACTTGCAATCTCTTGAACTGCCATGCTGTTTTCCTCTGTACTCGCCGACAATTCTTGTGAAGAAGAAGAAACTTGCTCAGCAGTTTGCCTTACTTTATCTATAATCCCTTTAAATTTTTCAATCGTGTTATTGAAATAAACATTAATAATTCCAATATCATCTGGTCTTTCTTTTAATTTAATACTCAAGTCACCTTCACCAATTTTACGTAACCCTTCTCGTAAATCTTTTAATGGAGCTAACGAGTGACGCACGATAAAGAATTGAGTAATAGTCGCAATTGCTAATGAAATAATGATAAAGAGTAAGCCCTGTATCATAAACTTCTCTTTTGTAATAGGAACAATGGAAGCATCTAAGTCAGCCGCAACAATTGCAATAATATTGTTTTCTCCATCTGTAATTGGTTCTAATATTGTCACCCACGAACCTATTTCATCTTCATATACTTCTGTCATTTGAGCCTTTTTCGTATCAATCACTTTATCGTATGCCTTCATCCAATGAGCGGGTTGTTCATAATAATCTCCCGGCTTTATAGGAAACGCATTTGTTAACTCTGTAGTCAAACCAACGAGTTGTAATTCTCGCTTTTCATTCGGCTTTGCTCCTGTAACATACGTTTGTCCAACGCTTTTCAATTCTTTTGATACTTCATCTAATTTCTCTGTTAACTTTTCTTTTTTCACTTTTTCGGCTGTAGGATCTTTCGCCATGTCTCTAACTAATTCTACATCCAGTTTTTTCAATACTATTTCTCCTGTTTCAATAGACTGCCTTTCAAATAAAGACATCATACTATTTTGAAACATATTGAAACTTAATGCACCCATACTTCCAACAAGTGTCAAAATAACTAATACGGTTAATAAGACGTTCTTTTGAAGGAACGATAACTTATGCCAATATTTTTTCATTAATATCCACCTTCCTTAATCAACACAAACAAAAAAACAAAATATATGGATATTTTGTTTGAAAATGTTTCTCAATATGTTCGAGAATAAAAAAAAGCCAATGTAAAAGCATTGGCCAAGACCAACCCTATCCGTCCGGTAACTGGCTAGCGTAGCCTTTCGACCTTAGCTCCTGTAGTTTTGCGTCCTCATGTTTCCATCAGTTTGCCTTTCTCGCTGAACGAGTTGAACGATATGGGAGTTCTATGAGAATTAATTTATTCTCTTTCAAAGATTACAACATATAAATCAAAATGTCTACTTATTTAGAGATATAAATACAAATTTTTAATGCATTGCTTTTTCGAAATAATTTCAAAAAGTACGTGAATGTTACTTTTTTTGTGTTATATAATAAAAAATGTATAAATAACAAGGATTTCTTCGGGTATTTATTTAATTTTCATTCAAATTAAACTATTCGAATATATCTTAACTAATGAATTTCGGAGGTAGTTTATCATGTTTTGGCTACAATTTCTTACCTTGTTACTCTGTATTTTTATTGGTGCACGCCTAGGCGGAGTTGGTTTAGGAGTAATGGGTGGAGTTGGTATGGCAATACTCGTTTTTGTCTTCCACCTACAACCAACCGCGCCTCCTATCGATGTAATGCTTATGATTTTGGCAGTAATTACAGCTGCTGGTGCTTTGCAAGCTGCTGGAGGAATGGACTATCTTGTTCATCTAGCTGAAAAGGCATTACGAAAAAATCCAAAGCGTATTACTTTTTTTGCTCCAATTGTTACTTATTTATTCACACTATGTGCAGGTACTGGTCACGTTGCCTATTCTGTACTTCCTGTTATTGCAGAAGTCTCTCGTGAATCAGGGATTAGACCGGAACGCCCAATGTCGATTGCCGTAATCGCTTCTCAACAAGCAATTACAGCTAGTCCAATTTCAGCTGCCACAGTTGCTCTTTTAGCAATGTTAGCTGACTATAAAATCACTTTATTAGATATTTTAAAAGTGAGTATTCCTTCCACTTTCATTGCTTGTATGTTAGCAGCATTCGTTGCTAGTAAGATGGGAAAAGAATTAAATGAAGACCCTGAATACTTAAAACGATTAAAAGAAGGAATGATTCCTAAGCTTGAAGAGAAAAAAGAATTTGTAGGTGTAAAGGGCGCAAAATTATCAGTTATCCTTTTCCTTGTAGGAACCTTCCTTGTTGTACTTCTTGGTTCATTTGAAGCACTTCGTCCAGGATGGATAGTTGATGGGAAGTTAGCTCGTCTTTCCATGCCGAATACAATTGAGATGGTTATGTTAACTATCGCGGCTCTTATTATTATTTTCTGTAAACCAAATGTAGAAAGCATTGTGTCTGGTAACGTCTTTAAAGCGGGGGCAACAGCAGTTGTTGCTATTTTCGGTATCGCTTGGATGGGAGATACTTTCTTTAATGGAAACTTAAATATGATTCAAGGATCCATTCAGCATTTAGTAACAAGTGCACCTTGGCTATTTGCCATCGCACTATTCATTCTATCTATTTTACTGTACAGCCAAGCAGCAACTGTTCGTGCCTTAATGCCACTTGGACTATCTCTTGGCATTCCACCAGCGCTACTGATTGCTATGTTCCCTGCAGTAAATGGATATTTCTTCATTCCAAACTATGGAACAATCGTTGCTGCTATTAACTTTGACCGTACTGGTACAACAGGTATCGGTAAATACGTATTAAATCATAGTTTTATGATTCCTGGCCTAATTGCAACATTTACTTCTATCGGAATTGGAATGCTCTTAATTTCAATTATGTTTTAAAGAAAAAGCACAAACCTTTATTTAAAAAGGTTTGTGCTTTTTTAATCAAATGTTTGTTTAAATTTTGGGGCAGTCTATTTCTCCATGTAGCACTTAAAATACTACACGTCCTTCCCTACAAACTTCTCTTTACTTCTTCAGCTAATTTTCTCGTACTTTCATACGCAGATTCAGCTAAACTAATTGCTGAAATAACTGAAACACCGTCCGCACCCGCTTCTATAACTGCCGCTGTATTTTCAATTGTAATCCCACCAATACCAACGATTGGCACTGTAATTCCTTGTTCTCTAAAATAGACTAATCCTTTCGTTCCTTGAACCGCTTTCGTATCTTTTTTCGTACTCGTTGGGAAAATAGGTCCAACGCCTAAATAATCTGCTCCATTTTCGATTGCAAAGCGTGCTTCTTCAATTGTATGAGCAGATACGCCGATAATTTTATCTCCCATTTTTTCACGAACAGATGTAATTCCTTCATCATCTTGTCCTACATGAACACCATCTGCATCTAATTCAATGGCTAATTCTACATCATCATTTACAATGAAAGGAACACTATATTCCTTACAAAGCGTCTGCAATTCTTTTGCAAAGCGCACTCTATCTTCTCCGATTAAAGAACCTTCCCCCTTCTCGCGAAACTGAAAAATTGTCACTCCACCATCTAACGCTTCTTTCAATACAGCTAAAGGATCCCTCGTGCAGTTATTACTTCCCATAATAAAATACACTTGCAATAGCTTAGACATTTTATCTATTTCAATGCGTGCCATTTCTTTCACTCCCTCTTACTCTAACTCCTCAATCTTTCCATACTTCTCAATATCACCAGAAGTAGTATTCGCTAACTGATTTAAAAATTCAATTTGGAAACTACCAGGTCCCTTTTCCACGGTCTTAGCAGCTGCCAGTTCCGAAGCTACACCATAAAACGTTAATGCTGCTACTGCTGCTTTTACATAATCTTTTTCCACTGCTACAAATGCTCCTATTACAGAAGTTAGTAAACAACCTGTTCCCGTAACTTTCGTTAAAATAGGGTGACCATTTCGAATAACAATAGTTCTCTCTCCATCTGTAACAACATCTTCTTTTCCAGTAATGACCGCAACTGTATTTAGTTCATCTGCTGCCTGCCTTGCAATACTTACAACATTTCCATTTCCAGTACCAGCGTCTACCCCTTTAATTTCCCATTTCTCATTAATAACATTTGCTATTTCAGCTGCATTTCCGCGGATAATTGCTAACTCAATTTCAGCCGGAATATGTCTCGCAACTTCTGTTCGATACGAAGTTGCTCCTGCACCAACTGGATCAAATAGTACTGGCACATTGTTCGCATTTGCTGATTTACCCGCGAGTAACATCGCTTCTACTTCTTCAGGACGAAGTGTCCCCATATTTAATACTAACGCTCCAGCAATGCTAGCCATTTCTGCTACTTCTTCTTTCGCATACGCCATTACAGGCGATGCCCCAAGTGCCAACAAACCGTTAGCAGTAAAATTTGTTACAACAACATTTGTAATATTATGAACAAGCGGATTAGATTCTCTCACCAAATCCACTACTTTACTAATTTCTTTCATATTCATCCTTTTCATCTCCTAACTATAATGATGGGAGATACACAAAAAGACACTTTGCGCGTACGCAAAGTGCCTGAATATGTGCTTTTACACTCTCCCTACGCTGGCATTATCCAACAGGTTCAAATGGTCAATGACGGACTAGTAGCCATACTCTCAGTTTGTATCCACAAACTCCCATGTGTTTCTTATTCATCTACTTCAAAGTCTACTCTTATTCTAGTAAAATAACAAGTTCTTTACTTTTCTATTTGATATAGAGGCAACTGATAAAGTGAAACTTTAATCAGTTGGGATTTTGTTAACTCCATTAAAAACAGCTGAAATATGGAGCGAAACTGAATCTCAAGAAGATGTATGCTATATTTAACTTATGGAAATTTGAAAGGATGTTTTTAATATGTCAAAAAGCGTTGTAATCGCTGAAAAACCTTCCGTTGCACGAGATATTGCTCGTGTACTGAAGTGTGATAAAAAAGGAAACGGCTATCTTGAGGGTAGTAAATATATTGTAACTTGGGCTTTAGGCCATCTCGTTACATTAGCAGACCCAGAAAGCTATAATGTGAAATATAAAAAGTGGAATTTAGAAGATTTACCGATGCTACCGGAGCGTTTGAAATTAACGGTTATTAAACAAACTGGGAAACAATTCAATGCTGTGAAAAGCCAGCTACTTAGAAAGGATGTAAATGAAATTATTGTAGCGACAGATGCTGGACGTGAAGGAGAATTGGTCGCTCGCTGGATTATTGATAAGGTTCGCATTAATAAACCGATCAAACGTCTATGGATTTCATCTGTAACCGATAAAGCAATTAAAGATGGTTTTGCAAATTTAAAACCAGGTAAAGCCTATGACAATTTATACGCTTCAGCAGTTGCACGTTCAGAAGCTGACTGGTATATCGGTCTTAATGCAACTCGTGCTTTAACGACTCGCTTTAATGCCCAGTTAAATTGCGGCCGTGTACAAACCCCTACTGTTGCTATGATTGCTAGTCGTGAGGATGAAATAAAGAACTTCAAAGCACAAACTTACTACGGCATCGAAGCTCAAACAATGGAGAAGCTCAAACTTACTTGGCAAGATGCAAATGGCAATAGCCGTAGTTTTAATAAAGAAAAAATCGATGGTATTGTAAAACGTTTAGATAAACAAAATGCTACTGTTGTGGAAATTGATAAGAAACAGAAGAAGTCATTCTCTCCTGGTCTTTACGATTTAACTGAATTGCAACGTGATGCGAATAAAAAGTTCGGTTACTCTGCTAAAGAAACATTAAATATTATGCAAAAATTGTATGAACAGCATAAAGTACTAACGTACCCTCGTACAGATTCACGCTACATTTCATCTGATATCGTTGGAACACTTCCAGAACGTCTAAAAGCATGTGGTGTTGGAGAATACCGTCCCTTCGCACATAAAGTATTACAAAAGCCTATCAAACCTAACAAATCATTTGTTGATGATAGTAAAGTAAGCGATCATCATGCGATTATTCCAACAGAAGGATACGTTAACTTCTCAGCATTCACAGATAAAGAACGCAAAATTTATGATTTAGTTGTAAAACGTTTCTTAGCTGTGTTATTCCCGGCATTCGAATACGAGCAACTAACGTTACGCACAAAGGTTGGCAATGAAACGTTCATTGCGCGCGGAAAAACAATTCTACATGCCGGTTGGAAAGAAGTATATGAAAATCGCTTTGAAGATGATGATGTAACTGATGACGTAAAAGAGCAACTTCTACCTCACATTGAAAAGGGCGATACATTAGCTGTAAAGTTAATTATGCAAACATCAGGTCAAACAAAAGCACCTGCACGATTTAACGAAGCGACTTTACTTTCAGCAATGGAGAATCCTACAAAATATATGGATACGCAAAATAAACAACTTGCTGATACGTTAAAATCGACTGGTGGATTAGGTACTGTAGCGACACGTGCTGATATTATCGACAAGCTATTCAATTCGTTCTTAATTGAAAAACGTGGCAAAGATATTCATATTACTTCAAAAGGCCGTCAGTTACTTGATTTAGTACCAGAAGAGTTAAAATCCCCTACACTAACTGGTGAATGGGAACAAAAACTTGAGGCTATCGCAAAAGGTAAGCTGAAAAAAGAAGTATTCATTTCTGAAATGAAGAACTATACGAAAGAAATTGTTTCTGAAATTAAATCGAGTGATAAAAAATATAAACATGACAACATTTCAACGAAGTCTTGTCCAGACTGCGGTAAACCAATGCTAGAAGTAAACGGCAAAAAGGGAAAAATGCTCGTATGCCAAGATCGTGAATGTGGTCATCGTAAAAATGTATCTCGTACAACAAACGCTCGCTGTCCGCAATGTAAGAAGAAACTAGAATTACGTGGTGAAGGCGCTGGCCAAATTTTCGCATGTAAATGTGGCTATCGCGAAAAACTTTCTACATTCCAAGAAAGACGTAAAAAAGAATCTGGAAACAAAGCTGATAAGCGCGACGTTCAAAAATATATGAAACAACAGAACAAAGAGGAAGAACCATTAAACAACCCATTTGCGGAAGCATTAAAAAAATTAAAATTTGATTAAACAAAAAGGTTCCTACCACTATCGGTAGGAACCTTTTATTTTAATGAATGATTTTACTTCCTTTTGCATTCTCAACAAATTTTTCACTTGATTTGTTAATTGGTGTTTTCAGTAATAACGCAGCAACAATCATAACTACTACGAAAGCACTTAACACAAGTAAATCTCGCGTTACGATATCCCATAGCATTCCGCCTACTGTTTCACGAATTGCACTAATTGCATATGTGAACGGTAAGAACGGATAAATCGCTTGGAAGAACGCTGGTGTCATTTGGATTGGGAATGTTCCGCCCGATCCTGCTACTTGTAGTACAAGTAAAATGATCGCCATCGATTTCCCAACGTTTCCGAAAATAGAAACGAGTGAGTATACGATACAAACGAAGACTCCACCAATAAATAAACTAAATAACACAAACCAGAACTTATCGACTACGTACGTACCGAGTAAGAATATATCTCCCATCGATACGATAAACGCTTGTGAAAGACCTATCGTTAAGAATGTTAATAAACGTCCGAAGTAAATTTCATGGCTCTTATAATTTGCGCCCTCTTCATGTACTTCTACCGTTAATAATGAAACCATTAATAATGCGCCTACCCATAATGCAAGCACTGTATAGAATGGTGACATCGCTGAACCGTAGTTCGGCATCGCAAATAATTTATTCTCTTTTAAATTGACTGGATTCGCAAAGTAATCACTTTGCTTTTCAACATCGTTTTTCAATAAGCGTATGATGTCTTTTATATCTTCTTCAGATTCAAAATCACGAATTTTATTTGCTAAGTCTTTAATTTTTTTCTCAGTCTCCGGCATTTCAGCTTTAATGTCTACTAATTTCTTTCTACCGTCTACTAAGCCTTTTGATGAATCTTCTAGTAATTTTTTAACATCTGGAAGCTTTTTGTCTGCATCATTTAAAATTTGAGTTGTATTTTTCGACATCTCTTTTGTACGAGCAATTGCTGTATTGAAATTAGGTACAATTTCTGAATCATACGTCGATAATACATCTGTTAATTGAGCTGATCCGCCCTTCGCAGCGTTGTTAATACTTTCAATTACATCTTTTGTAGGTTTCTGGCCATTGTTAAGAAGTGTAATCCCCTTATTCGTTGCATCTACACCTTTTTGCAGACTACTTTTCGCTTTGTTTAATTTTGCGATTCCATTATTAAGGTTTTTATCACTATTTACATCCGCTAAAACCTTATTTGTACTTTCTAGAACTGGAATCATATCATCAATTAAACCGATTCCAGATTGGAATTGACCATTTAAGCTATTTAAAGCTACTTTCGTTGAATCTAAACCGTTAATACCTCTATTTTGTACATCTTCTTTTGCTTTCTGTAAATCTGCTTTTGCACCCTCAATACCATTTTTTACTTTATCGTAATCTGCTTTTGCATTATCATATACTGCATTTGCATCAACTTTAGCTTGATCGACTGTGCTAACTGCTTTTTTATAATCTGCTACAAACGTTTCATTATAATCTTTTTCAGCTTGATCAATTAATCCATTTGCTGCATCTAATTTTTGATTCGCTACATCTGTTACATCTTTCTTTACTTCTTGTCCTTTGCCAATAACATTTACAATATCTTTAATACCGTTATTTGCATTTTCCATACCTTTTTTAACATTAGTTAAGTGATCCACTCGCCCTTTGAAAAAGCTTTGACCAAAATCAGTAGTCGCCGATTTTTGAAGTTCAGTAAAGAAATTAATAAGATATGAAATACCATCTGTACCAGTTTGTAATCGTTCTGATACCGCATTTAAATCTCTCTTTGCTTGTTCTGGATCAAACTGACCATTTTGCAATCCATTTAAAACACTTTTCCCATAAGCTGTTCCTGCACGTGATGAACTTAAAACATTATTTACTGTTTGATTAATATTTTGCGCTATACTCTTATAACCATCACTATTCAACTTAGAAAGATCTGGTCTCGCTGGGAATTCAGGTAATCCATTCATTCCAGACAAGTCAGGAATATTTAGTTCTACACCTGGATTCATTAAAAAGTCAGTAAATGCAGCTGCACTATCCATAACGCCTTTTGCTGCTACTAAATCATTTCTTATCGTCCCTGGAGCATTTTTTAATGTTTGATCTTGTCTTGCAAAGAACTTATCTAAATTCGCCAACGCTTCCTGTCCATCATTTATTACACTCTCTACAACAGGTAAATCTTTCTGCGCTACTTTCACAACATCTTCTGCTCGAGTTGCATCATCTAACGCCTTATCCATAAGTGTATTCATTTCTGGGAACTGCGCTTCTAACTTAAATACAAGATCTTTTACTTTTTCGATACTTGGTAAGTTTGTTTCTAAATCGATTCCAAGATCATTGAAAATTTTAAAAATCTCACCGTTTGCTGTTTTTACAAAGTTTTTACTAATTTCTTCTGTAATACCTGATGCACCTTTTGCTGTAATCTTCGGTGCAATCGCGTTTACTTTTTCATTCACATAGTAATCCAGTTCTGGTTTTTTAGGATTTTCATCCAGAACAGTTGCAATTTTTTCAGAGAAATCTTTTGGAATCGTAATACTTGCATAATAATCTCCACGCTCAACTCCGTAAATTGCTTGTTTTTCATCTACAAATTTCCAGCCAAGATTTTTGTTTTTCTTAAGGGAGTCTACAATCTCTTTCCCGATATTAATATCTTTCCCTCTTAAATTAGAACCTGCATCTTGGTTAGAAACTGCAATGGGAACCTCTTTTGTATTTCCATACGGATCCCAAGAAGCTTTAATGTTAAACCATGCATATAACGATGGTAAAATCATTAATCCTAAAACAATAACAATTGCAGCCCAATGTTTGGCTACATTCCGTAAATCTGTCTTATAAATACGCCAAATCTGTTTCATAGAAGTTATCACCTAATTATATATTTTTCCTTCTTTAGAAAATGATACATACATTTTGCAATTATATCACTTTCTACATCGTGTATTAACCAAAAACGTACTATTTTTTCCCATTAACTTTCACTTACTTCATTATATAACGAAGTGAGTCAAAGTATGAATACAAAATGACCAAATCGGTTTTACATTCAATAATAACAAATATATATGAAATGTCATAAAAAATACAAGTATTTTCTCTTGGAAATACTTGTATTCCTAAAAAAATCCTCACAGCTTTTATTCTCTGTGAGGATTTCTTCTATTATATATCTAATTGAACCTCTACACCGAAATGATCTGAAATTACATTTCTGTTTGTACCATTAAAAATAACTTTTGAAGAATGAACTTTTTTACTTTGGTTACACAATATTAGATCGATTCGCAAATTATGTTTATTTTCATCCCAACCAGCAATCTCACCTTGGACAGTCGTTCCTTCATCCTTCTCTATTGCTAATTCATATGTGTCATACAACCCTTTTTGCATCATATACTCATAACCTTCGCCTTTCAATCGAGCATTGTTATTAAAATCCCCCATTAAGAAGGCGAGCTTATTGCTATCTACACGCTCCATCAAACGATCGACTTGACCTTTGAATGACTCTTCTTCATCATTCCACCAACCGAGATGACAAGAGTAAAACGTTATATCCTTACCATTATAAGCAATTGTTGCACTTACAATTTTACGCGTTTTCCAATACGTTGTATCCTCGTTTTCTGAAATGAAGAACGTATCTTCTTTTATAATATTATGCTTCGTTATAATCGCTAATCCTTCTTCATACACGTCATAACCAATATGAGAGAAATCCCAAGTAATATTGTAATCTTTTACATGTAGCGCTTTTAACTCTTCTAATAGTAAAAGTCCAAAATTATCTTCTTTCTTGTTACCGCATACATTTTCAGCTTGTATGGACTGACTTACTTCTTGCAATGCGATGACATCGTACTCTTCTTCTTGAATTACTTTAGCAAGGTATTGTATCTTTTCTATTTGATTCTCTTCTTGCCAAGAATGACAGTTTAAAGTTAGCAATTTCATATTATTACGCACCTAACATATCTTGAATGTCTGACTTTAATACGTCAGCTTTCGGACCATATACCGCTTGTACACCTTTATCTTTTACAATAAGCCCTAAAGCACCATTTTGTTTCCACTGTGCTTCTGGTGCAACAACATCTAAATCTTTTACTGTTACACGTAAGCGTGTCATACAAGCATCTACGTCAGCAATATTTTCTTTTCCACCTAATAAATCGATAACTTTTGTTGCTAATGAACCGTCTTGTACATTTCCTGTTCCTTCTGATGCCTCATCTTCATTATCAATATAGTTACCTGCACGCCCTGGTGTTGGTAAATTGAATTTTTTAATTAAGAAATTAAATAGTGTAAAGTTAAGACCGAAGAACACTAATGAAACAATAACAAAGTTGATTAAGTCTCTTGTTAAACCTGCGTTAACCATCATTGGCGTACGAGTAATTAACTCAATAAATCCAAATGCATGAACACGTAAGTTAATTAAATCAGCTAGCGCGAATGCAAGTCCTGTTGTAATAGCATATACAACATATAATACTGGAGCAATAAACATGAACATGAATTCAATTGGTTCTGTTACACCTGTTAAGAATACTGCTAATGCTGCTGATAAAAACATTGGTTTATATTTTGCACGCTTTTCTTTATCAACGTTACGGAACATCGCAAATGCAATCCCCATTAACGCTGCTGTTGAGCCGATAACTTGTCCAGCTTTGAAACGAGCTGGTACAACGTTATTTAATAAATCGTTATATGCCTTCGTATCTCCATTTGCTAATAAATTATTTAAATCTGTAATCCATGCAAGCCATAATGGATCTTGTCCTGCTACAACTTGTCCAACTTTTGAACCAGTTAGCATCGTATATGTTCCGCCTAGCTCTGTATAGTTCATCGGAATCGTTAACATATGGTGTAAACCAAATGGTAATAATAAACGCTCTAACGTTCCATATACAAACGGTGCAACAACTGGTGCACTATCTTTTGAAGCTGCAATCCAGCGACCAAATTCATTTAACCCACTTTGGATGAATGGCCATAGAAGTGATAATACAATCGCAGTAACTGTAGACCAAAGAATTACAACGAATGGTACAAATCGTTTTCCATTAAAGAATGCTAATGCCTGTGGCAGTTTATTATAGTTATAATATTTGTTATATAAAGTAGCTCCTAAGAAACCTGTGATAATCCCTACGAACACTCCCATGTTTAATGCGGGTGCACCAAGTACAGAAGTAAAGTAATCTTTTACAATTAAATCTCCCGCTATTACTGAAGAAACTTTCGCTTTTGAATCCGCTAACATTTCAGCGTTTACCCCAAATATAGCTCCTGTAATTCGGTTTGTTAAGACGAATGCTAATAGCGCTGCAAATGCACCACCCGCGCGATCTTTCGCCCAAGATCCCCCAATTGCTACTGCGAATAAGATGTGTAGATTTGTAATGATTGCCCAACCGATGTCTTCCATTACGCGAGCGATTGTATGAACTGCGTTAACATCCCCAGCAGACATACCAATTAACTTACCGATGGAAATCATTAAACCAGCTGCTGGCATTACGGCTACAACAACTAATAACGCTTTCCCGAACTTTTGCCAAAAATCAAAAGACGTAATTTTCATCTGTTCTTCCTCCCCTTTATTTATAAAAACATAATGATTTAAATTATAATTTCTGTTCCCTTTATGAAAACGATTCCTTATGTTACTTTATTTTTATCTTTACGCAACCGTTTTCATAAATCTATTTTAATAAAAGCGTTTTCACTTTGCAATAGAAATTTATTTTTTTCATAAAAAAAGATGCTCAAAGAGCATCCTTTTTTATTATGAAATGCGATAAACCCTTGTTTCATAAGGCTTTAAAGCAATTGTTGTTACTTCTTCATGTTCCGCAACTTCATAGTTATTTAAAAGCAAGCGTTTGCGTTCTAGTGCAAATGAACCCTCATTATACACAGCTTCCTCTTTTGAGATATTACTAATTACAATGACTTTTTCATCCTGTAACGTACGTGTATATGCATAAATTTGTGGATCGTCTTCTAAAAGTAAATCATACGTACCATAGTTCAGTACATCGTGCTCTTTTTTCAGGGCAATCATTTTCTTATAGAAATTGAAAATAGACTTTTCTTCATTTTTTTGCTTTTCAACATTAATTTCTTTGTAATTTGGATTCATGCTAAACCAAGGTGTACTTGTCGTGAAACCAGCATTCATCTCATCATTCCACTGCATAGGTGTACGTGAATTATCGCGGCAAGAAGCCCATATAATCTCCATCATATCTTGATGTGGTACGCCCTCTGCAATTTTCTCGCGATATAAATTTTTAATTGCTACATCATCGTAATCTTCAATATTTGGTAACTGAACATTTGTCATACCAATTTCTTGGCCTTGATAAATAAAAGGTGTACCGTGCATAAAGAAATACATTGCCCCTAGAGCTGTTGCACTTTCACGCCAATATTGTTTATCATCTCCCCATGTTGAAACGATACGTGGTTTATCGTGATTCTCAATATATAAAGCGTTCCATCCTTTATTTTCTAATCCTTTTTGCCATTTCGTTAATACTTTTTTCAATCCTACAACATCAAGGTCTTTCTTCTTCTCTGCATCCCATAAACTTAAATGTTCAAATTGGAATACCATATTGAACTTACCTTGCTCTTCTCCAACCCAAAGCTCAGCATCTTCAATCTTAACACCATTTGCTTCACCAACAGTCATAATATCGTACTTAGAGAATGTATTTTCTTTTAGCTCTTCTAATAAAGGTTGAATACCTTTCACATTCATATGTTTATCAAAAGATGGCACATATTTTAACCCTTTTGGATTTGGCATATCCTTGAGGCCTTCTTCTTTTTTAATATGACTGATCGCATCAACGCGGAAACCATCAATACCTTTATCAAGCCACCAATTAACCGTATCGTATAGTACTTCGCGAACTTCTTTATTCTCCCAGTTTAAATCTGGTTGTTTACGTGAGAATAAATGTAAATAATATTGTTCTGTTTCTTCATCATATTCCCATGCCGAACCATTAAAAATACTTTCCCAGTTGTTTGGCTCCGCACCATCTTTACCATCATGCCAAATATACCAATCACGCTTCGGATTATCTTTAGATGAACGTGATTCAATAAACCATGGATGTTCATCACTCGTATGATTAATAACTAAATCAATAATAAGCTTCATATCACGCTTATGAACTTCATCTAGTAAAGCATCAAAGTCTGCCATTGTACCAAACTCATCCATAATATCTTGATAATCACTAATATCATAACCATTATCATCATTAGGCGACTTATACATTGGACAAATCCAAATTACATCTATACCTAAATCTTTTAAATAATCCAGTTTTGCAATAATACCTTGTAAATCTCCAATACCATCACCATTTGAATCCATAAAGCTTCGTGGATAAATTTGATAAGCAACCGCTTCTTTCCACCATGTCTTATTCATAGTCATTCTCTCCTTTTGCATCCCATCGGAAATTTTATGCAAACGTTTTCGTAACACTATCATAACAAAATATGAACAGTTTGCAACTGTTTTCATTGAACTCTATGTAGATTCTTTATTCTTATGCTTTATTTATTTCTCACAAAGGTAAATCTCATTCTTCACCTCTCCTTGTCCACGCGTATTACAGACATTTTTCATATATTAATAAAAAACTCTGATTATTTTAGAAAGGAGTAATAAATTGAAGCAAACAAAATTAACAGGTCGTATCGTTGTTCCCACAGATCCTGACTACGACGTAGCCCGAATGAATTTAAATTTAAGTATTCCAAAACTCCCTTGTATTATTGTTTTTTGTCAAAATAACAAGGATGTCTGTAACGCCTTAAAATGGGCACGTGAACGTCATATACCATTTCGGTTAAGAAGTGGACGTCATAGCTATGAAAATTTTTCTCTTTTAAATAGAGGACTTATTATTGATGTGAGTGAAATGCATCGCATTACTATTAATACAGAGAAATTAACAGCAACAATTGAGGCTGGTGCAAATCTTGGCACTGTTTATAAAGAACTTTGGAATTACGGTGTTACAATTCCTGCTGGTACAAGTGCAAGCGTTGGAATTGTTGGATTAGCACTTGGTGGTGGTATTGGTATGCTTTCGCGCTTATATGGATTAACATGTGATCAATTAATGGAAGTGGAAATGGTACAAGCATGTGGAAAATTTGGTGCAAAACTCATTCGTGCAAATGAACAAGAGAACTCTAACCTTTTTTGGGCATGCCGTGGTGGCGGTGGTGGAAACTTCGGAATTGTCACTTCATTAACTTTTCGAGTCCACCCGATAAAAAATGTATCAATTTTCTCAATTACATGGAAATGGGAAGAATTTATTGCTGCATTTCAAGCGTGGCAAAACTGGGCACCTTATATAGATGAACGTCTCACTTCATCGATCGAATTATTCGCCAAGCAACGAAATAAAATCGAAGCACAAGGCGAGTTTATCGGTTCTCCCTCTGAACTCCATTCCCTATTATCCCCTCTTCTTGAAACTGGTAGCCCCTCTCTCTTTATAGAAGAAGTTCCTTATATAAAGGCTGTTGAATTTTTTAATGGAGGTAACATCCCTGAAAATTTCAAGCGCTCTGGTTCCTATGTCTATAAACCTATTCCCCTTAAAGGCATTCAAATCATGCAATCCTTTCTTTCTCATGCACCAAATAAAGATGCTAGTATTTGGCATCAATCGCTCATAGGTGCTGTTGAAAATATTTCGCCGAATGAAACGGCTTATTTTCATCGTAAAGCAATTATTGCTCAAGAATACATTACCTCTTGGAAATGCGATGATGAAGAAAATCGAAATATACGCTGGGTTAAAGGTTTACGAGAAAGCTTAGATCCTTATACACTAGGTGACTATGTGAACTGGCCCGATATCGACATTAAAAATTGGCAAACTAGTTATTATGGCTCTAACTTTCACAGATTACGTAAAGTAAAAACCATGTATGATCCTTGTGATGTTTTTCATTTCCAACAAAGTATTCCTCCTTTTCATACGTGAAAAAAGGGGATAACATAAAAAATCATCCAATATACCGTTACCTCGCAGTATGTTGGATGATTCAAGTTGATTTTCTATATCGTTTCAAATTCTTGCTCCTACTCATAAACTTTTACTTACAGATTAATTGTATTTCGTATCATTTTCATGCAATGAATGTAATTTAATATTTGGTACTTTATCTTTTTCAATACCTCTATTATAAGAAACAGGAACTTGAAATTCAAATTGCTTTGTCTCATGTTTTTGTAAATAGACTGGTTTCGGTACTGGATAGCTTTTTGAATTCTCGTTTGCATTATCATATAAAACAACTTTTAATGCTTGTGAATGATTACGATAATTTTTTAAAGTAACAATGCACTTCGGTTGGATATTATCTCCATTTTTCTCCATTCTACACTGGCTATCTTCTTTTTTATATTCTATTGCTTCTACCCCTGTTTTTCCTGCGTAATACCATGTTTTATTCAATGTTTGAAGGATTGTATTTAAAATAAACGGCATCATTACAATCAAAATACTAGTACCTACTACTTTTATCTTATTCATTTTTCTAAATGTACTAGATTCCTTTTTTCCTAGCCATTTTAAAAATAATATAAATGCAATTACATGTAGTATGAAAGAAACAATCAATATATTTGAGACTTTATAATCCATATAAACATACGTATGTATCGGAACCTTATAGACATTGAATAGTTTTTCCCCAATTAATTCATTATCATTTGGAATTTTTAATAATAACAAAACCCCTATACTGTAACAAATAGCTACTAATCGATCATACTCAATACGAATCATTCTTTCTCCCCTTCACTTTGTATTTTATTATCGATTTTAGCTATTATTACCATACTATACAATCTTTTTATAGAGGATAACGTAAAAAAGTTCCTTATAAATATATAAAGAACCTTATTAATATACACTATGAATTAAAAAATCAATATACAATTTTCACATAGAGATTTCTTCAAAATATGTTGGATCATGTATTGTAATTTTTTTATCTAAAATTGTAACAATGCTATCATTTTTTAATTGTTTTAATACGCTGCTAACTGTCTCTCGAGATGTTCCAGATATTTTGGATATTTCAATTGTTGTAAGTGGACATGAAATTACAATCTTTTCTCCACTCTGTTCTCCTAAATCCTGCATTAAATAATTTAACGTTTGGATAACACGATCTTGTGCATTAGGAATTGTAATATTTTGCACTCGATTTTCGTTCAATTTTAATATAGATGATAATTGCTGAACAACGTACATCAATTGCGTTCTGCTGGACTTTACCATATCTTCAAAGATTACCGTTGGAATATAATATACCTCCACATCCGTCATTGCTTCTGCTGTATAGTTATATCCTCTGTCTGTAAACATACCACCATAAGGAAAAATAGAATACCGCTTTACATAGTCATCGTATAATAAGTTCCCATTTTGATTAACCCGCTCTAACTTTACAAAACCATCTAACATGAAGTAAATTCTTTCCCTTGAATCCCCTTCTAAAAATAAAAATTGACCTTTTTTATAAGTTCGCCAATAAACAAACTCTGTTAAGCCTTTCAATTTTTTTTCTGTTAAATGAGCAAATAATTCGAACTGCTTTAAGTCTTTCACTACGTTCCGTCTATTCATAAAATTCCCTCTCTCTTGCTGTATGTTGGAGCGAAAAATCAAGAAAGCGTATTCAATTTGAATTTTATCATAATTAACTTGTATATTCAGATTTCATCATGAAAACTTTATGAACAATGAATACAAAAAATATTAATAAATAAAAAGAATGAAGTTACTAACTCCATTCTTTTTTACTACTAAGTAGCGTACATAATAATTTTAAACACACATGCATACATTCTGTTTTGAAATAATAGTACCGGCTTTTTCTTCTAGTGCTTCATATACTTTTTCTAAAGACGTAATAATTGTTTTTCTTTTTGGATTTGTATTAACAAAATTAATAGCAGCTTCGATTTTTGGAAGCATGCTTCCCGCAGCAAATTGTTGTTCTTCAATATATTCTTCTAATTGATTCACTGTGACATGCTCTAATTTTTTTTGATTCGGTTGATTATAATTTACATACACATAATCAACTGCAGTTAAAATAACGAGCGTATCGGCATCTACTAATTCTGCTAATTTCTGCGCAGCGAAATCTTTATCGATAACCGCTTCAGTTCCTTTTAACCCTTCTTCAGAATCAATTACTGGAATTCCACCTCCGCCCACAGCTATCACTATGTTTCCATCTTCGACCAAAGAATTAATCACTTTATGTTCATGAATACTTACAGGCTTCGGTGATGGAACAACACGTCTCCATCCTCTACCAGCATCTTCTTTAAACACTGCTTTTGTTTCATCCATTAATTTTCTGGCCTCTTCTTCTGTATAAAAAGGACCAATTGGTTTAGTTGGATTTTTAAATGCCTCATCTTTTTTATCCACAACAACACGTGTTATAACCGTTGCTACATCTTTGTTTATATTCCGTTTTTTCAATGCCTTTCCAATTGCATTTTCCATCCAATATCCAATCATCCCTTGGCTCATTGCCCCACAAGTATCTAATGGCATTGCAGGTGTCTTTTCCGTTTCTGCAGCTTTTTGCTGTAATAAAATATTCCCCACTTGTGGGCCATTTCCATGCGCAATTACTATATCCACATCATTTTCCATTATTTTCACAAGTTGTTCTGCCGTTTTTTCCAACGCTTCTTGCTGCGCTCCCGCAGTAGCTTCTCCAGACTGTATCGCATTTCCCCCTAGTGCAACTACAATTTTTCTTCGTGCCATATTCCAGCCCTCCAGTTGATTTCGCTTTCACAGCGCTTTATAAAGTAATACTGCCTGTAATTAATCCATAAATCGCAAAGAATGCTAAAGCACCAATTGCTACGGATGATGCTAATTCCACTCGAGTAAATATTTGCTTCGAACTCTTTTGCTTTTGAACATTGTAAAAAATAAAAATACCTGGCGCATATAAAGTCATTGTTAATAATAAATACTCTAAACCGGCTGCATAAACTAACCACACGCCATAAATACTTGCGATCAAGCCAATTATTATATTTTTATTTCGATCTGCTTCTTCAGACTTTAAGCTATGCTTCAGTTGATAAAATGCTGAAAAAGCATATGGGATTAAAATAGCTGAAGATGCTAAAGAGAATGCAAAGTTATACGCCTGATCAGAAACGACGAATGTTAACAAGAATATTTGTATTAAACCATTTGTTATCCATAATGAATTTACTGGAGCCTTATTTTTATTTTCTTTTGCGAACCATTTTGGAAATACTCCATCTTTAGCCGCTAAATATGGAATTTCAGAAGCGAGCAAAGTCCAACCTAACCAAGCACCTAATACAGAGATGACTAAACCTAAATTAATAAAGATAGCACCCCATTTTCCAACAACACTTTCAAACAAATAAGCCATAGCCGGATTTTTCAAACCTGCAATGTCTGCTTGCTGCATAAGTCCAAGAGACAATAATGTGATTAAAATGTAAATGATGAGTGTACCAATTAAGCCAATAACGGTTGCTTTCCCTACATCACTTCTATTTTTTGCTCGACTGGATAAAACAACAGCCCCTTCTACCCCAATAAATACCCATAAAGTTACAAGCATTGTACTTTTAACTTGGCTGCCAACTGCTCCCCATGAAAAAGAACCAGTTTGCCCCCAAAATCCATCTAAGAACGTATCAATATGAAACGCAAAGATTCCTATGACAATAAATACAAATACAGGTACTAATTTTGCGATTGTAGTTACTAAATTCACAAGGGCTGCTGATTGAACTCCACGTAAAATTAACATGTGAACACACCATAATAATACGCTTGCACCAATAATGGATTCTACATTTTGACCGCCTTCAAAGATCGGGAAGAAATATCCTAATGAAGAAAACAATAATGTACCGTAAGCTACATTCCCAAGCCAAGCAGATAGCCAGTATCCCCACGCACTATTAAACCCCATAAAATTACCAAACCCTGCTTTTGCATAGCTAAAAATACCACCATCTAAATCTGGCCGTTTTACAGTTAGATTTTGAAAAGATAATCCGAGTGCAATCATCCCAATTCCTGTTATAACCCAGCCAATAATAATGGCTCCAGCACCAGCACCTTTTGCCATATCACTCGCTAAATTAAAGGCTCCACCGCCAATCATAGACCCAACTACAAGAGCCGTTAGTGTAAACAACCCTAATTTCTTATCTTCACCCATTCCACTCACCTCTCTTAAATTGCAATAACAATACAAAAGCAATAGTGAATGATCGTGTCTAAAGGAGGAGAAAGAAGAAAGGAAGACTCCCTTTCTTCTTTACTCCATGTTTCCTAAAGTAGCTGCCATAACCGCTTTAATTGTATGCATTCTATTTTCAGCTTGATCAAATACTTTTGAATGTTTACTGCGGAATACTTCGTCAGTTACCTCCATTTCTTTCAACCCATATTTCTCATAAACTTCTTCGCCATACATCGTTTCAACATCATGAAATGCAGGTAAACAATGTAAGAAAATTACGTTTTCATTCCCTGTTGCTTTAATCATTTTCATATTTACTTGATAAGGTTTCAATAACTCAACACGTTCAGCAAATTTTTCTTCTTCCCCCATAGACACCCATACATCTGTATAAATTACATCTGCACTTGCAACAGCTTCTTCCACATTACTTGTTATCATTACTTGTTCATTATATTTTTTTGCTAAATCAATTACTTCTTGTGCAGGCCATAAAGATTCCGGTGTACAAATACGTACATCCATTCCAACGATTGCTCCACCAACTAGTAAGCTATTAGCAACATTATTTCGCCCATCGCCAACGTAAACGAGCTTCACATTTTTCAATTTCCCTATATGTTCTCTAATTGTTAATAAATCTGCTAGTGTTTGTGTTGGATGCCACATATCTGTTAATCCATTCCAAACTGGCACACCAGAATTTTGTGCTAAAGATTCTACAGTTTCATGATTAAATCCACGAAACTCAATTCCGTCAAACATACGCCCTAACACTTTTGCTGTATCCTCTACAGATTCTTTTTTCCCAAGTTGAATATCACCTTTCCCTAAATATTCAGGATTTGCCCCTAAATCTGTACATGCTACTGTAAATGCACAACGCGTACGAGTAGAAGTTTTTTCAAATAAGAGCGCTACATTTTTACCTTCTAAATAATGATGCGGGATACCATTTTTCTTTTTCTCTTTTAATTCTGCTGCCAAATCTAGAAAATATAACAATTCTTCTTGTGTAAAATCTTTTTCTGCTAGAAAGCTTCTTCCTTTTAAATTTGGTCTAGTCATTAACATAATTCATCCCTACTTTCTCCGTTATTTATACTAAATATCTTTACGAACAATTGGCATACTCATGCAACGTGGACCCCCACGACCACGAGATAATTCCGAACTTAGCACCTCAATCACTTCTATACCGTGTTCACGTAATAACGTATTAGATACATAGTTGCGATCATATGTAACAACTACACCTGGCGCAATTGCTAATGTGTTCGAGCCATCATTCCATTGTTCACGAGCAGAAGCAATTACATCTCCTCCTCCACATGGAATAAGAACTAATTCACTTAAGCCTAATACCTCTTTTAATGCTTCCATTAAAGAAGTACGATGTGTAATTTTAAGAGTTTCCTCATCTGATCCTTTTTCTAAAATATAAATATTCATATTCCCTTTTGGCCCTTGAATGGCTGGGTGAATTGTAAACTTGTCATAATCAACCATTGTAAATACTGTATCTAAATGCATAAATGCTCGACATTTTGGAATTTCTATTGCTAACACTTTCTTAATTTTATTTTGTCGGCTAAAGAGATTTTTAGCTAAACGTTCAATTGCTTTAGCTGAAGTACGAGCAGATACTCCAATCGCAATTGTTTCTTCATTTAAAATTAGCTCGTCGCCACCTTCAATTGGAAATTTATAATCACGATCTAACCAGATTGGTACATTATGCTTTGCAAATCTTGGATGATATTTAATGATGTACTCCATGAATAATGATTCACGTCTACGCGCTGGTTCTCTCATCTTATTTATCGTTAAGCCATCGCCCACGCTAGCTGCTGGATCACGAGTAAAATATAAATTAGGCATTGGATCTAAGTAAAACGGATAGTGATCTTCCATTAATTCATATAAATGTGTCTTCTTACTTGTTTCAATTTCGTTTTTCCGTACACCGCCCATAATTTTTTGAATTAATTCTTCATTTGAAAAGGAAAGTAAATATTCTTTTAAAGTTTGATGTGCAACATTTACGTCGGCCTGTCCTTCTTTTAAAATACGATCAACAAATTCTTCTCGAAGTTTTTTATCTACTAACGCCTCAGCGGCTAGTTTTTCTAAATAAAGAACTTCAACACCCCGATTGCGTAACGTTTGTGCAAAATAATCATGCTCTTTTTGAATAATTGGTAAGTATGGAATATCGTCAAATAATAATTGCTGCAAATAATCTGGCGTCAAGTTTTCCACTTCTTTACCCGGTCGTTTTAATAAAACCGTTTGTAATTCCCCAATTTCTGAAGTAACATGTATCGGATGTTTCATTTGTTGTACCTCCTTTTAAATATGTTTGATGTCTTACAAGTACATAATAAATGCTCTGTACTTTCATCTTTGTGAAAGCATCCACATTATCATTGTGAAATATTAAACAAGTTATTTTTTTAAAATCATACGAATATGTATTTTTATAACAAACTATCTTGCTTTCTCAATAAAAAATACATATATTACGCATATATGTTGAATATTTAACTTCCGTATTTAAACAAAAATCCTGTTTTTAATTTTATTAAAAACAGGATTTTTGCATCTAAATAATTAAATTTAATCTTTCTTCTATAATCTCCCTATCTGATTTCGACTGTGAAATTATAAGGCATGTATCATTTCCACATATACATCCTATTTTTTCTTTCCAATCTAACTCATCAAATAAAACACCAATAACATGTGCATTACCAGGTAATGTTTTAATAACCATTAATTGATCTACACAATCAATTTTTACAACAACTTCTCGTAATTTTTTCTTTAACTTTATATCAGTTTGTACATGCTCTTCTGAGAAAACTTTATATATCATTAATCCTTCTTGAGAAGGTACCTTCGTTAAGTTTAACTCACGAATATCGCGAGAAACCGTAGCTTGTGTTACTAATACATCTTTTTTTGCTAACAATTCTACTAATCTTTCTTGCTTATCTATTTCATACTCCTTTACAAATTGTTTAATTAACCGTTGTCTTTTTTCTTTTTTCATAAAAGACACCCCTTTTAATATTATAGCTCGCTATAATTTTCATCCGAAAGGGACAGAAAAGAATGTTGCGGAAACGTTCATAGTTTAACTGTAAATATTAAATCAAGCTAAATAAAAAAGAGAAGAACAATATTCTGTTCTTCCTTTTACATTGAAAATCGTTCAATTGTTTGTTTCAAATCAGTTGCTTGCTTCTCTAAATCCTTTAATAATTGATCGATTACTATCATATTTTTAGACTGTTGTAGCGTCACACGTGCCACTTCTTGCGAACCAGCTGACGTTTCTTCAGCAATTGCTGCTACAGCTTTTGTTTGTGCTCCTGTTTGATGAATGTGGCTCACTTGTTCATTCATATAACTACTAATTTGCTGAGTTGCATCGGCTACTTCCATAACACTTGATGACATTTCTTTTAAAATTAATTCCGTAGCTTCCCCACGTTTCGCCTCTTCTTTAGCTATTTTCACTTGTTCTGTCATTTTCATTGCAACTTGTTGTACTTCATCTTGCATATTCCGTAATAACTGCGATATGTTTCTTGCAGAATGATCACTTTCATCAGCAAGTTTACGTACTTCTTCCGCAACAACCGCAAAGCCTCTTCCATGCTCTCCTGCACGAGCTGCCTCAATAGAAGCATTTAGTGCTAATAAATTCGTTTGGCTAGCAATCGCACTCACAACAGACACAATATGTTCTACTTGTTTCATTCGTTCTTCTAACTTCTGTACATTTTGCATTGAATCTTCATTTTCTTTTGCCAATGTTTGAATACCTTGAATTAAAGACGTAAAGACACGAGTACTATGCCCTAAAGCTTGAACCATTTCTGAAGACAACATATCAGACTGCTTCGCTTTTTCTTCTACTTCACTTGCAATAGACGTCGTTGTATCAACAGCAGAAACAATTGCTTGAATTGATGCCGCCGATTGCTCGGCGCCTGAAGAAATCTCTGCAAGTGTCTCAGATACACCTTGCGCTTGTCTCGTTGCTTCGCCTGTTTGTTTTCTAATCTGCTGCACTTGATTATTTGTATACGAAAATGTTGTATCAATATTTTTTACCATGCCTCTTAAGTTTCCTAACATCATATTAAATGCAACACTTAAAGATTTAATTTCATCATCTGTCTTCGGTAATGGAACATCTTCACGAATATCACCCTCAGCTGCTTTTCTTGCCGCTTCCTCTAACTTGCGAAGCGGTTTAATTAAAAATACGGCTGCTCCATATGCTAAAATTCCAGACCATACTACCCCTAATAACATAACGATAATATTATATACTGTTTGACTTACATAACTTTGAAAATAATCGTATATCACGTAAATAAAAAATATACTTGTTGAATATGTAATGAAAGCTAAAACTGTAGTGAATAGCATAAGTTGTGTACGTAATCCAAAAGAAAATGTTTTTCTTTCTTTTTCCATCTTCCCTTTCCCCCTTTTTATAAGCAATATAAATACTACCTATATATTATTATCCATATTTTCATTATAGAAGGATATAGAGATTTTAAAAATCATTATTTCTTTGAATATCAAATTGCACTAAAAAAATAAAGGATTCTGACAATTTATGACTAATAACAGAAATACGGGGCAACATTTGTAAAATATATTTTTAACTGGGGGTTTTGTATGATTCAAGTTCGAAATCTAGTAAAATCATTCGGTTCACTTGATGTGTTAAAAGGAATTGATTTAGAAGTAAAAGAAAAAGAAGTTGTTGTTTTAATTGGTGCCAGTGGTTCTGGTAAAAGTACATTACTTCGCTGTCTTAACTTTTTAGAAATGTACGATGAAGGCGAAATTCACTTACAAGGTGAGCGAATTGATCCAAAGCATTCAAATTTAAATAAAGTCCGTGAAAATGTCGGTATGGTTTTTCAGCACTTTAACCTCTTTCCTCATATGACCTCACTAGAAAACATCATAGAAGCACCTATTCACGTAAAAAAATTAGAGAAAGCAAATGCACAGGATATTGGAAATCAACTTCTCCAAAAAGTCGGCCTTCAAGATAAAGCGGATGTAACTCCTCATCTTCTTTCAGGTGGTCAAAAACAGCGCATTGCCATTGCACGAGCTCTTGCAATGAGCCCTAAGATTATGCTGTTTGATGAGCCTACCTCAGCTTTAGACCCTGAACTTGTTGGAGAAGTATTGCAAGTTATGAAAGAACTTGCTGAAGAAGGGATGACAATGGTTATTGTTACTCATGAAATGAATTTCGCAAGAGATGTAGCTGATCGCGTCATCTTTATGGATGATGGAAAGATTGTAGAAGATGCTCCGCCAGCACAATTCTTTTCAGCTCCATCACATGAACGGGCAAAACAATTTTTACGCAACGTTTTATAATGTAACTTTTGTTTCAAACGAAAAGGAATACATTCATACGGTGCACAACTAATCATCCAAATAAAATATTTCAATAACATACTGAAAAACCATCCGTATGATCAATATATAGGAGGGGTTTTATGAAAAGAAAACTATTAACCATTGTTGCGAGCATTACACTATGTACATCCTTCATACTAGGAGCTTGTAGCAAAGAAAGCTCTACTACTTCATCAAATGGTGAAAAAGAATTTCGCTATGCGATGAGTGGATTATACAAACCTTTTAACTATAAAGAAAATGACGGCAAACTTGTCGGTTTTGATGTAGAAATCGGTGAAGCTCTTGCTAAAAAGATGAACATGAAGGCTACGCCAGTTACAAACCCATGGGAAACGCTGATTCAAGGTCTTCAAGCGAAGAAATATGATGTAATACTGGGTAGTATGGCAATTACAGAGGAGCGCTTAAAAGCTGTTAGTTTCTCAAATCCGTACTATCGCTCTGGCGCCCAAATTTTTGTAGCTAAAAAGAATAACGCTATCTCTTCTCCAGAAGATTTAAAAGGTAAGAAAATTGGTGTTGTAAAAGCTAGTACCTTTAAAAATCTTGTTGCAAAATATACAGATCAAATCACAGAATATGACAGCGATATTACTGCTCTTATGGATTTAGAGCCTGGGCGTGTTGACGCAGTAATTACGGATCAAATGGTTGGTCTACGTATGATAAAAGAAGGAAAATCGAATATAAAAGAAGCCGGAAAACCATTAAATCTTGATGAAATGGGAATTGCTATTCGCAAAGATGATAAAGAAATGGTTGAGAAAGTAAATAAAGCGTTAGATGAAATCATTAAAGATGGTACGTATGAAAAGATCAGTAAAAAATGGTTCGGGCGTAATATTCTCGGTGAAGAGGAAAAAACGAAGTAAGTTAGCCATTCAAAAGATTCATAAACAATGCCCCACTGATTAAATGTTCATTTTATGTGGGGCATTTCATTCTCTACTAAAATCTATACAATATGAGGTGAAACGCATGTTTGAAATTTTTATCTCTTCCTATCCCACACTCTTAAAGGCTACTATTGTCACATTACAATTAACATTAACTTCCCTAGTACTCGGTTCATTAATTGGATTATTATTCGCTTTCTTTCGAATCTCTAACAATAAAGTTTTAAATAGTATCGCTCATGTCTACATTGCTATTATTCGTGGTACACCTTTAATTGTTCAAATTGCCATTCTATATTTTGGAATTACATCCGTTGTTGTTTTCACCCCTTTTTGGGCAGGTGCAATCGCTTTAGCAATTCATAACGGTGCATATATTACGGAAATTTTCCGTGGATCTATTCAATCCGTTGACCGGGGACAATTAGAAGCAGCTCGCTCTTTAGGCATGCCTTATCCTTTAGCTATGCGACGAATTATATTACCACAAGCATTTCGTCTGTCTCTTCCTCCTCTAGGAAACCAATTTATTATCGGATTAAAAGATTCTTCACTTGTTGCTTATGTAGGAATGTCCGAATTATGGGGTTCAGGTTTATCAATTGCAGCAGGTAACTTCCAACAATTAGATACTTACATAATCGTTGGCGCATACTATCTCGTACTTGTTCTTCTATTTACTTATTTTGTTAATCTTTTAGAAAACCGATTACAACGAAAAGAAACTAACTCCGTCCAAGTCCATAAAAGGAACAAAAAGGAAGTTTCTTTATAAGAAAAAGCAAGCCTGAGATGGCTTGCTTTTTCATTGCAAAAATATATTAATTTTTACTGATTTACTTTTTTAATACTCTTTTCTTCTTCTATATGTTCCTCACGATATGAAATATTATGAGGATCTAGTCCATTTCCTAAAGAACCATAGAAATGCTCTCTATGCGGATCCACTAATTCACTTCCTTGATAATACACACGTGGTGTATTCCATAGCGCTGCCAAAGCTTTTGTCATCGGCATCTCATGATAGCGTTCCGGCCACATTTCTTTAATCTTCTCTTTTACTAACGGATAGTATTTAGAACTCATAGCAGGAAACAGATGATGTTCTGTATGATATGAGAAATTGAAATGTAAAACGTCTACCCAGCGCGGCACTGTTACTGACAAACAGTTTGCTAACGGATCATTTACTGGAACAATTGGATTTAAGCGGTGATTTGTTGCGATATATGCCATTACAATAAAGTTAGCAATTAACAACGGAATGACATATGCAAATAACCATTTTCCAGGTCCCATAATAAACAATAAACTAATCCAAACTGTCCAAGGCAAAAGAAGTTGAAGCCATACAGATTTTTGATTGGATGACTTGAACTCTTTTATAAAATGAAAGAACATTCGAGTCGAATGCAATGTAAATTGAATTGTTAGTGACAGAAAACTAAAGAATGAACGTACATGTAAAGGCATACGATATACCCAACTCAAAAACTTACTCTTCTTAAGTTTCTCAAGTGTCGGCCATGCATCTGGATCATTCTCTTCATGCTGTGTATGAACATGATGCGTTGCATTATGCCACTTTCTCCAAAGCTTTGGCCCTGTTGATAATGGCATAAATGCAATCGCGCCTAAGAAGTCACGAAGCCATGCCTTTCTTACAACAGTTCCATGTAAAATTTCATGCCCTAAAAATCCTAGTGAAGCAAAACATAATCCAAGAACAATCGCAATTCCTAGATTCGCCCACACATTCAATTCAAATACACCAATCGATATTAACCCCGCCAATGCCACAAGCAAATAAGCCAGTCCACCAAATAAACGAGTAGGCACTGGTTTAAATGCTTTTTTCGGCAAATGTGGTGATACACGTGCTGCATACCACCCAAACGTATGAAGCTCCTTCATCCTTTTGCTCCTTTCTTATGCCGCGCCTTGCGCAACTTACATATATCAATTCTTGCTTCCAGATTGATTTTACTAGATGATCCAAAAAGCATCTATTATAAGGAAAATATACTCACTCTATCGTCACTTATTTTTCGCTTTTATTATCAATGAAAAACATTTCTCTTTTTACTCTCTATCAACCTTTCCACATGATGAATCATAACAATAGAATTTCTATATTGTCAACACCTTTTATGACCTAGTAATAAAAGGTGGTTATATTTTTATAATCATACTTTATTTCACTAAAGAAAATGTATAGATTCCATAAGGATTTACCCACTATATATAGACATTTCCTTAAACGCCATAGACTCTATCTCATTCAATAACTCCCTATGTAATCAACAAACAGAATCACTTGAATTTAGTTTTATATAAATCCTACTACATCATAATGCCCCACCTAATTAATTATATTAAAAAAATTTATAACCTCTTTTAATAAAAATAGACTACTTCTAAAACAACACACATGAATTTCATATAATATGGAAATATTAAAAGAAAAATTGTTCTAAAATCAGGAGGTTTCCGCAATGACAAGTGATACATTTCCACAACTGCCGCTATCTTATTGGATTGAATCTACTCAGTTTCCTACTTTCCCTCGTTTATCCGAAAATATAAAGACGAAAGTTGCTATTATCGGTGCTGGTATTACAGGTATTACTACTGCCTATTTACTTGCAAAAGAAGGCATCGATGTTGTTTTAATTGATTCTGGTCGTATTTTAAATGGAACGACTGGGCATACAACAGCGAAAGTAACAGCACAACATGATCTTATTTATGATGAATTAATAAATCATTTCGGTGTAGAAAAGGCCCGGCTTTACTATGAATCAAATAATCAGGCTCTACAATTCATAAATAAAACTGTTCAAACATATAAAATCGACTGTAATTTCTCAAATGAAGATTCATATTTATATACAACTACCGATAACGGATTAAGAAATTTAACGAAAGAATATGAAGCTTATCAAAAATTAAATATACCTTGTGACTATGTTCAATCTCTATCGATTCCTATTCCAGTACAATCTGCACTTGTAATGAAAAATCAAGCACAATTCCATCCCCTTCTTTATTTAAAAACACTTTTAGAAAAGTTTGTGGAGATGGGCGGAAAGCTCTACGAACAAACAACAGCTATGGATGTGGAAAAGGGAGATTATCCACAAATAATTACAAAAGAGGGCCATCATATCACTTGTGAATATGTCGTCTCTTGTTCACATTTTCCTTTTTATGATGCGAATAGCTTTTTCTTTACGCGAATGTACGCAGAACGCTCCTACGCTCTTGCAATAAAAGCAAAAACAGATTATCCAGGTGGCATGTATTTAAGTATTGATGATCCAAAGCGCTCCTTACGCTATATAACAAACAATGGAGAAAAATTAATTTTGATTGGCGGAGAGAGTCATAAAACAGGACAAGGAATAAATACGATGCTTCATTATGAAGCACTCTATTCTTTTGCTGAAGCAACTTTTGGAATAGACGAAGTTCCTTATAGATGGTCAGCACAAGATTTAATCACTCTAGATAAGCTTCCTTATATCGGACATATTAACGAAAGAAATCCAAATATATTTGTTGCAACTGGATATCGCAAATGGGGAATGACAACTGGAACTGCTGCCGCTCACCTACTGAAGGACTCCATCCTAAAAGTTCACAGTCCCTATAAAGAACTGTATGCACCATCACGCTTCCATGCAAATCCAGATATAAAAACGTTCCTCTCCCAAAACATTGATGTTGCGAAACATTTAATTGAAGGAAAGATTGAAACCGCATTACGTAAGCCAGAAGATCTCGAAGTTGGTGAAGGATCTGTCGTACATGTTAACGGTAAACGAGCAGGTGCTTATAAAGACAAAGAAGGAAAATTACATATCGTCGATACAACTTGTACACATCTCGGCTGTGAAGTTGAATGGAATAATGGTGATTGTACTTGGGATTGCCCTTGCCACGGTTCTCGTTTTTCTATTGAGGGGGACGTTATTGAAGGCCCAGCAGATCAACCGTTAAAACGAGTTGATAATGAGTAAACAAATAAAGAAGTTCAACAAAATTACTGTTGAACTTCTTTATTTGTTATAAACCCTTTTCAGATAAAATTCGACACAAGGAGGAAAATATTAACATTAAATAAAATAATATATTCATCTACAAATTAAAAGGGGTGAATATTATGCAACCTTCAGCTCCACCTCATCTAGAATCTACAGAAACTATCTTTCCAAGCTCTATTACAAAACTTGTTGTTTTTATTTGTTGGCTAGCCATTTTAGCTGATGGATATGATTTAGGTATTTACGGTGCCGTTCTACCAAAGCTCCTAGAAGACAAAAGCTGGGCGCTATCACCAGCGCATGCTGGTACAATTGCAAGCTATGCTTTATTTGGGATGTTTATTGGAGCTATTCTAGTTGGAACGATTACAGATCTAATTGGGCGTAAATGGACGCTTATATGCTGTTTAGCACTTTTTTCTATCACAATGGGTTTAGCGGCTATCGCTCCTTCTCCTGAGTTATTTGGATTATCTCGATTTATAGGAGGAATCGGATTAGGCGGTGTTATCCCAACAGCTTCAGCACTTACTGTTGAATATTCACCAAAAAAAAGGCAATCTTTTATTTATGCTCTTATGTTTACTGGCTATCCTTTAGGTATCGTGTTAGGTGCTATTTTGTCCATGCTTATGTTAGCAGATTTCGGATGGAGAATTATGTTTGGTATCGGAATGATTCCACTACTCCTCATTCCTTTCATTATTCGCTATTTACCCGAGTCCATTCAATTTTTATTATCACGTAATCGCCAAGAAGAAGTGAACCAAATTCTTAATCGTTTTCAAATTGAATTTCATATAAAAAATAAAACTCATCAAGCTCCATCTACTATACGAAAGAAAAATGGATTTTTCACTTTATTCTCAAAAGAATATATAAAAGCAACACTACTTTTTTGGATCACTTATATAATGGGAATGTTTTTAATATATGGTTTAAACACTTGGTTACCACAGATGATGCGCCAGGCGGGATATCCTCTTGGATCTAGTCTGTCTTTTCTACTTATGCTAAATATTACCGCAGCTATCGGCGCATTATTTGCTGGAGCAATTGCTGATCGTATAGGCGCAAAAATTGTTATTAGCATCTCTTATCTTATGGCAGCCATATGTATCGGACTATTAACAATCAAACCATCTGTTACAATCATTTATCTTTTAATTGGCCTTGCTGGTATTGGATCAGTCGGTATTACTCAAATATTAAATGCATATGTAACACAATACTTCCCATCACATATCCGAGCTACCTCCTTAGGCTGGGGACTGGGGCTTGGCCGAGTTGGTGCAATTGCTGGCCCAATTCTCGTCGGTATTATTATGACAATGCAATATGACTTAGCATGGAATTTTTACTTATTCTCCTTTGCAGGTCTTATCGCAGCTATATCTGTTTTCTTCATTCCTACAAAATAAAAAGAGCACAAACTTACTTGTGCTCTTTTTCATATGCTTCAAACAACATATCTCGAAACAATGTATTTAAACTCTCAATATCGATTCCTAATCCCTTTTCAATTCCTTTTACATATTGCTGATAGTAATGAATTTGTTCTTCTAAAAATTGATTTAGCACCTTAATTTTCAATCCAATATCTAATTCAGTACCTGCTTTTTTCTTTATTAACAACTTTTCAATTTCATCTAATACGCTACGTTCTAATGATAATTCTGTAATTAATCGATCAAATTCTACAGGAGGTAAAGTCGTTTTCTCTTCTAGCCACTTACAAGCTAAAATGGGACGTAATACATAAAAGTACTTTTTCAGCTTTACATTCTCACCTTGCAAAAATTCACGATAATTTTTCGACGCCATATGTAAATAATGATATATCGTTGCTTTTGGATCAAAATTCTTCTCACTCATCTGTTGAAGTAGTTCTGGAAAATTAGAGTTTTTCGAATAAAAAATTGGTGATCGAATCCACTCAAGTAAAGCAGGATTCGACTTCGCGAATAGTTGCAACGCCTTTTTAATATCCCAACCACTTATATCTAAATCATCACTAATTGGATATTCAATTACATCTCGTTTGTCATGAATTGATAAATACCATTCTACCGGATGTATATAAACAAACCTAACATCATAATCGCTATCTTTCGATGGAAACCCCCAAGCACGACTCCCTGATTCCACCGCAAATAAAATTTTTACATCATTCTCTTTTTCAATTCTTTCTAACTCCAACTCGATTTTCTCTCTCATTTCATAACATCTCCATTTTTTGATTATTTCCTTGGAAATTCGACAATACACTATTAATTTTACTACATACTAAAAAAACTGTCAGAAATTACTGACAGCCTAATGAAACGTCTATTGTTGCTTTTCAATTACAGTAGCAGCCATTCGTTCAAACTCTTTTTGAATCTCCTCTTTATATGCATCTACTATTGAAAAATCCATAGCAGCAATATAAATTCGTTCTAATTTATCACGAACCGATTTTGCTTTCGCTAAGAAAGACATCGCCTCATTCATTTTTGCTTTATATTGAATGGAGACATCACGAATTTCCTTCGCATATTTCTCATCCGTCCCTGGCGTAACAATAAGGGCATACATATCAATAATTTCATCACCCTCGCGACTTGGAAAATATTCATGTGGTGCGGTGCTATCAAAAATTGCAAATCCTAATTCTCTTACGATAACCATATCAAGACTATTCGGGTCAAATCCGCAATGATATACTTCAACTTCAAACCCTTTTTCTTCAGCTGCCTTAGCTAACTTTTTGAGCATCGTTGATTTTCCAGAGCCTGGGCGCCCTTTTATAAAATAACGATGTGGTAACCCTTCTGTTAAATTAGGAACAAAATCAACTGCTCCTTTCGGTGTAGCAGCTCCTAAAAAACGATGTTTTATAAGCGATTGTCTCCCGCTTTTATCTGCAAATAATTTCTGGATTAGCTGATTGGTTAGTTCATTTGCTTTATTAAAATCTATATTATCAATATATATCTTCTCCCACTCATCATGTATAACCAATGCCTCTTTAAAACGTGCGTAAGCAGACTGAAAAGCTTTGCTTGCTTCTGAAACAAATCTTTCAATTTCTAACTTCTGCTTTCTTAGTTTATCTGAGTCCCAAGCAATTCCTAAATTTATATACTCTTCAACAACTCCTGGCATTTTTGGCTCAATAACATGCGGCGATGTCCCATCAACAATTCCTACTTTTAATTTTGGGATAATTACACCATCAACCGATTTATTATCAGAAGAACAATGTAAAAATTCAATATCATATCCTTTTTCAATCCATTCACGACCTATTGCCTTTATTAAAGAAGATTTTCCCGTTCCTGGGCCACCCTTTAAGATAAATAATCTGTCTAATCCTTTTAAATTCTCTTCGTATAAATTGTGAAATCCCCTAGCTGTATTACCACCAGCATAATAATTTAATACATTTCCTGTCACTGCACTCACTCCTTCGCAGCATTCTATTTACATAAGCTACAATATGCGAGCAGCTTTATTTGGGTGAATACCTATTTTGTATTGCACGCAAAAAGGAAATGAATTACAATTTAACTATCGGAAAATTCCGATTTTAAAAACTGAATACTTCTTTATCAAGAGAGGCAGAGGGACCGGCCCTTTGAAGCCCAGCAACCTCAGTTTATACAAACTGAATAGGTGCTAATTCCTGCAAAATGCAATGCATTTTGGAAGATAAAACTCAACTAGCATGTAAAGCTCATCTTTCTTGATACTGAAGGATGAGCTTTTTATTATTTGAAAAACATATATTGGAGGTATGTAAAATGAAAGTAATTGATTTATCACAAACATTTGAAAATAATATGTCTCAATTTCCTGGAACACCTAAAATACAACTAGAAGCTGTTACAAGTGTTGAAGAATCAGGCTATCAAGTTACAGATTTTCATTCTGTCGTTCATGTTGGCACGCATTGTGATGCTCCTGCGCATTTTATTTCAGGCGCAACGACCATCGATCAATTACCGCTGGATCAATTTGTAGGTGAAGCTGTTCTTATTGATGTAACTCATGTACAAGAACGAAAACTACCTAAAGAAGTACTGCACGATGCTGATATAAAAGAAGGAGATATTGTTATTTTTCATTCTAATCTATCCACAAAATGGAATACAGAAGCTTATGAGAAGGAAGCATTTTATCTTTCTGAAGAATTAGCTAAAGAACTAGTGCGATTAAAAGTAAAATCTATCGGTTTAGATTTCATTTCTCCTGATGAAGTCACAACAGAAACATCACCGATTCATCACATATTACTAGGGAATGATATTTACTTAATTGAAAACTTAACAAATCTAGATGCTATCGAAGCAAAACGTTTCTTTTTCTCAGCAGCACCTTTAAAAATTAAAAATAGTGACGGTGCTTTCGCAAGAGCATTTGCTGTTATTTTTTAAACACAGCCTATAAAAAAAGCAAAGGCCACTACTGGTCTTTGCTTCTATATTTTCTATTTAAATTAAGAAAGAATTGTTCCACACGAGGACGCACCCAAGCTAAACAATCTATCTCTTTCTTCTTTGTGCAAGCTATCTCTTCTCCATCTACCATTTCAACAAGTTCTAGTTCTAACAGTTGCCTCGTGAATGCTAACATATTCACTTCTTCGGATGGATACTCTTCTTTTAATTTCTCCTCAATTTCCCCCAATAAAAAACCGTCACGCATCATTGCCAATGCATCAATCCAAAGTGGCGGCATTTCATATTTTTCTCCTGTAATTGTATCTTTTACAATATAATTCTTTTGCTCTTTTCGAAATTGAATCGTGTGTAAACATACAGTCGAATTTAATGTTAATTCCATCATACCACCTCTTTCATAATATCTGCATAGAAAAAAGGATGCGTGTGCACCCCTTCTTATCTTTTCATAACACTACTGAACCGCTACATGAGCAATCAATCTCATGTCGATATTTTCCTCCATTATAAACGAAGTATTTTATAAAAAAAACCCTTCTTGAAACATTTTATAAAATGTTTATATTTACACAACAAGAACACTTTTCTGAAAAATCTTTTCTCCCAATACATTAAAAGGTAGGCAAAAAAATTTCTACTTTCGTTCCTACTCCTACACTACTTTGGATCGTGATACTCCCTTGATGTTCCTTAATAATTTTATATGTAATCATTAATCCAAGTCCTGTACCAGTCTCCTTTGTTGTGTAAAACGCCTTGCCGATTTTTTCTAACTTCTCATTCTCTATACCAAATCCTTGGTCTTCAACAGAAATACACAAATGTCCTTGCGTTTTTTGATATGCACGGATATGAATTTCTCCACCCTCTGGCATTGATTCTATTCCATTTTTAATGATATTTAATAACACTTGTTTTAATTGCTTATCATCACCGTTTATAGCCGGTAAATTCCCATCTACTTGTAAATGACATTTAACTCTATATTGCGTTGCATAACTTTCCATTAGATGCACAACATATAGAAGGATGTCTCGTATATTACACCTTTCATAATTTGTTGGCTTTGGTTTTCCTAACAACATCAATTCACTAACAAATCCATTGACTCTTTCAATTTCTTGTAGCATAATGTCGTAGCTCATCGTATCAGTTGGGTTTCTTTCTTTTTGCATTTGCGTAAACCCTTTTAACGCTGTTAACGGATTTCGAATTTCATGGGCAATTGTTGTAGACATAGTCCCAATCACAGCTAAATTTTCCGTCTCTTTCATATTGTTCATCATTTCAACCACTGTTCTTACATAAGATTGAAATCGTTTTAATAAAGAATGTGAAATAATGAAATAAAATACACATAAAACAAGTGGAATTATCACTTTTAAATCTTGTAATAGCAATGTGAAAAATACGTACTTTCCAATTACACTAAAGGACACTAAATAAAAGTATTTTTTATTCACGAAAACTGGGGCAAATAAAATTAATAACATTTCTACCATACTGCCATGTTCAAAAGGTCTATCCGTTCGCAAATAAATCATTAAATTATTCACAAGATTGATAAACATGTACCCAAATAAAAATAAATATTTTACAGAATATACATACCCTCTTTTTTGAAGATATATAGAAATAGGAAATAATGCTATTACAAATATAGGCACACCTACCCCAAGACCACCTTCTGGCCACCCTACCGCTGTTCCACTAATATTCATAGCAGGATATACAAAATAATATATAGCGTCATATAAAAAGAATATAATATAAAATAATAATATAAATACCTTTAAGGCTCTTCTTTCTTCATAAATCAAGCTCTTGTATTTATTCATATAAAAACTCCCCTTGATCGATACAAAAAACTTTCATTGTTATCTCCTTAAAGTATAAGTATGAAATTGCTTTCAGGGCAATATTTAACCTTATAATACTGAAAGGAAGGAGATCTCTCCTTCCTTTTGGTAACAACTTACATCCATCTTACCCTGTCATGTAACAATCCATCCGTAAAATTATTATGCCCCATTACAAAATCCTTCATATATAAATTTAAATACTCACCGTACTTACTTTCTGTATTTAATAACAACTCCTCGACGTAATAAGCACCTTGTTCAAATTGATCTAAAAGTAAACTGGACAAGCCCGCATAAATCCCGCACCCTACCTGAAAATACGTTGCATTCGTTTTATATTTACGAAAAACTTGGCTACTATTCATCACATTATACATATATGCCTCACTATTTTCATAAACGAGTAACACACCGACCAAGTCCTCTCCAGCAACCTCTTCTTCCGCTGGATTAAACACTTTACGATTCCAGTTCCATAAATCTTCTACTTGATCTAAGTTCTGTCTAATTATATTTGTTGTATACTCATTAATTCGATAAAGAAAACCAACTTCCATATTGAAGTTTTTCCCTAAAATTAATACTTCCTCATGTGGCATTAAACAACCATAGAATTCTTTTTCTCCTAACTTCACTTTATACTCTGAAGAATATACATCTTCATAAAAGTAAAGAGGACGATGATGACTCATATACATCGGATAACTCCAGATCGCTTCATCTAAAAATCGCTCTACTGCCCATGAAGCATAAAGTGTATGTGGCTTTATAAGTGCTGTATCATTCAAAAATGATGTGTCATGTTCTACAATATAACATGCTCTTGGCCTTTCATTTGGTCGTTCCTTCATAAGCTCAACAACCATCCATTGAACAACACCTGGATTCATACCTGAACCTATAATCGCTTTTGTATTTGTAAATTTCTCTTTCTCCTTCTCAAACCTTGTATATCTTTCCGTAAGCTGAAAACCGATTAAGCTATCGTCCTGATCTACTGCCTCATTTTCCAAGGCTGAATTAATATAACAAATTCCTAGTTCATTACAGCAGCTTAATACTCTAATTGTATCTGCCCCTGAAACATCAATCACAACACTCGTTCTTTTTTCTTTTAAATGTTTTTTAAATTCCACTACATTTTGAAGGTTTATTTCATATAAATATAATTGATCTTTCAAATTCGAAAACAACTCATCGTAATAATTCCTATCTTTTTGTTTTATATCCACCAAATGAAATTTAGCATTCTTTAATACTTCATAAATTGGATCTTTTTCATTTGCTATCGCTTGATTTAAAATTGCTAAAACTGCTTTTGCTGCTCCACCAGCACTACCAAGCAATGTAATTGATAACGAATTCGGAAACTGCTCCACAAACAAAACCCCTTTAATAAATTAGTTGAGCAGCTCCTCCTCAAAAAATAAATTGAATATATAATAAGATAGCTCGTACACAATGTTTATAAGTTAGTGCAAAGTTACCTTTTAAAAAATCACACTATACTATGCTTATATTCAATTCATTTTCCCCTCATCTTCAAATTAAACTAAAACAAATAGGCTCGACCTTTTCTTCTGCATATAAAAGAAAAAGTCAGCCCTTCCAACTAATCTACGGACAATGGACGGATTTTACATGTTGAATATTCACATACATTTTTGCATCACGTGCTTTTGATATTTCAATATGACCTTCATCAATTTTCGCCATTTTTCCAATTTTATTGGACTCCTCACCTAAATCAAACACCATAATTTTCCCAGTCATTTTAATAAGCTGTTCTTCAAATGTTCTAGCTAATGTAATATTTAACGGATTTACGGGGAGTTCATTTTTATTGAGGGCATACGGTACTTGGTTTTCTTTATACGGAATTAACCATTTTAAATGCTTTAAAGATATATATACCGTTTTATAAACCGGACTATAAAAAACAATATAGTCGTTCATCACACTTGTAACATAACCATGTATTGGAGCATTTCCTGCTACATAAACTTCTGTAAAAATCCCTTTAGAAGTACTTAATACTTTTCTCAAAGAAATTGAAGGGGATTCCCTCTTAATTACAGAATCAACATCTGGTTTTAGTATGTCTTCGTCATGTGGTCTTAAAAATTTATAGTATTGTACATGATATAAAGATATATATACATAGTCTTGTCCATTGTAAAGAACAATAATGTCATTTCCTACGTCTATTAATATACCTTTAAACCTTTTTTCACCGATTAATTTAACATATATATTTTCCCCAATACTTTTGTTTAACTCATTCATCTATATCCTCCTTCCTATGAATTTCAGCTTTCCTATCTTCCGTTTCAAAAAAATAATCAGGGCAATGTTCTGTCTTAATAGTAAGTAATTCCTTTTCATACTATCGAAATAAGAAATTGTTCTTCTCTTTCCCTCATAATGCCCCTCTTATTTATTAAACATTATTCATCTTCATTCTTTTTACATTTCACTACTTGACTCACACTCTTAATATGATAATTAATGATATAAATAACTTCATCACCGTTTACTAGCGTAATACATTCTTCATGCACTTCACTTAATAGGCCTTCTACACACTCTGGGCCGCCACGGTTAATCTTTACCCACTTATACTTCAAGTCACGTAATACATCGACGAAAGTATCATCATCAGAGCAGAAACATGAAACATAGCCATCGCCACATTTACTTTCTTTCACTTTCTTAACTAGACTCTTCACATGTTTCAATTGGTAATATACTAATTCACCAAGAGGAAGTTGTAATGTAAGGTAATCTCTTCCTAACGATACAAGTACCCCCACTCGACTCTCTGGTCCACGAAGATTTACTTTTACAGTCTCACCGACTAAGCCTTTAATTTGTTCACAGCATAATATACTTTCCAAATTTGTATCCTCCTTTCTTATTATCTTCCTCTTCTTGACTGTCTTTGTGCGCGAGCTCGACCTGAATCATTACTTTCGCTTTCACTTTCGCTTTCTTCGCTCTCTCTACAAGGTACTGTTACACTCTTAATATGAGATACTGCAACTAATATAACTTCTTCTTTTACAATTAGTGTCACAAATTCACAAGAAACATCTTGTAAAATACCTTCAACTTTCTCTGGGCCACCACGATTAATTTTCACCCAGCAATATTTGAAGCTTTGAAGTAACTTTTCAAAGTCATCTTCACATTCACATTCCAACCATCTGCAATCATCTGCTTTACAATCTTTCACATTTTTTGTAATACTTTTCAGATGACGAATCTGATAGTAATAGAGCTCTCCTTTTTCATTCTTTAATACAAAGTAATCCGAACATACAGCGACTATTGTCCCTTTTTGAGATTCTGGACCACCCCTGTTTACTCTCACAAAAGATCCAATTAAGTCTTTCAGAAAATCACAATGAAATAAACTCACGAGAAAACCCCTTCCATTAATTTATAAGCTTTTGCACTGATAGTATATGTATCTGTACAGGTTACGTTCTCTATGTTTGTCCTAGCTAGAAAAAAATATGCTTTTAACATGGTAGACTACTACCTATCAAAATTTGAAGAAAGGCTAAGAACTCCTTATGTTTTTGATATCTTCAAACAAAAAATCCCTTATGAAGATACATTTCTGCATATCTTCATAAGGGATTTCCCATAGTTTAATCTTCGTCTTTAACATCCATATCTTCTGGAATTGGTTCGTTCAATATTTCTTCCACTAATTGCTTATATTTCTCCATTTGTTCTAAATGCGTATTGAATTGTTCTTTATTTACTAAATATTGCTCTCCATCGAATAGCGCACGAATTTTCTTTTGCTGAATTAACTCTTCAATATACGATTTTGGTAAATTCAAATACTCCGCAGTCTCTTCTATTGTTATATACAATGCGTTCATTCCTTTATTATTTTTTCATCTATACTGTATCTTACTTTACTTTATTTTTGTAAACAAATAAAAAAGATTTTGTAAATGCAGTTCAAAAAGCAGGTAGATGCATTCCATATATTGTATAGTATTATATAGTAAGAATTTTTTAAATATAGAATGGTATTACCCATTTACACAAAGGAGAGTTAACATATGGCTACTCGTCACATCATTACAATGTTAGAAAAAACACTACAAGTTGAAACAGAAAACACAATTTCTCATTTGAATGTATCTTTATCTGATCGTTTTCTTTCTCAAAGCACAGCAATACATGAAAACAATTGTTATCATACAATTGGTGAATGGTACAAAAATCATTTCTTATTCCAACAAGATGATTTCCTTTGGGCTAAATATGCCTTCTATGACGCATATTGTGAAGCCATCCAAAAACAAGGTCATCTTACAAAACGCGTCCGTCAAATATTAGAATCATTGGCTCGAAAACATGGAAAACAATATATTGCTTCTATACTAAATATGCCATTTCCTAATGAACGCGCTAAAGGGACAGCTTAATTTAGCCATGTTCTGCGTAAGCAAAACATAGCTAAATTGTTTTCTAAGATGCTTTACCAATAAAAATGTTCATATCATATGAACTGATGAAACCGGTGTCATTATAATGATTGAAAATATAGTAAACAGGAAAACCCCCACGTACATCTCTCATCCATTTGAATAGAGAAGTATGTGGGGGTATACTTGTTCCTTATTATTTTATCATCTGCTTAATCAGTTCGCGATTTCTCTTCTTAAATACTTCATTATGAGAAGAAACCATTCCGTACTCACTTGCATCTGGTTGGATAAATTGCTTTGCTTTATTCACAGCATTTCCAGCATCTTGGAATGCACCTGCAATTAAGTGTAGTTTCCCTTCGTGCTTTAAAATATCTCCAGCAGCATATAATCCATCTACTGAAGACTCACTATTTGCATTACCTGCAATATAATAATTATCTATAATTGCAACGTCTAACTCACTATTTTCTAATAATGTAATGTCGCGTTCATATCCATGATTAATAATAACTTCATCAATAGGTAAGTGAGAAACCTCACCTGTTTCATGATTTGTTAATTCTACATATTCGATCGCTTCATGATTATCACCAGCAATTAATTTTGTAATCGATGTATTAAAGAAACACTCCGCTGAGCTGTTCATAAGTTGTTTTACTTGTGCTTCATGACCAGATAATTCTTCTTTTCTATAGGTTACATACACTTTTTTCGCAATTGGTTCCAATTCATTTGCCCAATCAACAGCAGAATTGCCTCCACCGGAAATAATAACTGTTTTACCTTTGAAACGCTTTAAAGATTTAACTGTATAATTTAAATTCGATACTTCAAATCGCTCAGCACCTTCAATAGATAACTTTTGCGGTTTCAATATACCACTTCCTGTTGCGACGATAACTGTTTTTGAAAAGTGTTCTTCGCCAGTACTTGTTTTTAATGTAAAAGTACCATCTTGATTACGAATAATCGATTCTACTTTTGTATCTAATACAACTTCCGGCTTAAATGTTAACCCTTGCTGTACAAGTTGTTCAATTAACTTATCACCTGTAACTGGCAATAGTCCTCCTACATCCCAAATCATTTTTTCCGGATACACATGTATTTTTCCACCTAAATGTGGTTGAAATTCTATTATTTTCGTTCTCATTTCTCTGAGTCCACTATAAAAAGCTGAATAAAGCCCTGCAGGTCCTCCGCCTATCACGGTTACATCAAACAATTCTTCTCGATTCATTCGTGCTCACTCCTCAGCTATTAATCGTTGATTATCATTCTCAATAAAATATAACCTGTTTCCGCAAAATTTACAATCAAAATTACTATTGACAATACACCTATATAAAATTATATTATTTAAAGAATCAATAGTGATAATCATTATCATTTTGTTAATAATTAGCAAATTTGAGATTACATCTTCTTTCATTAATATGGTTATTACTATATTATAAAATCTCATATTCAAGATTTTTAATAAATTATTTTGCATTACCACTACTATTTCAAAAAGATTGCAGTTAAACAAATTATTGTATACACATATCATCTATGTTAAAGGAGAAAGACGATGAAAAAGTTATTTATTTCACTAACAGTCCTTTTCGTTCTTGTTATGAGCGCTTGTAGCAATAGCTCTACAGACAAAAAGAACGATGCAAAAGGTAGCAAATCAGAAACAATTACATACCAATCTGAAGATGGTAAAAAAGTAGAAGTTCCTGCAAATCCAAAACGCGTTGTTGTATTATCATCATTCGCTGGTAACGTAATGTCATTAGGTGTAAATCTTGTTGGAGTAGATTCATGGTCTAAACAAAACCCACGTTTTGATAGCAAACTTAAAGATGTTGCTGAAGTATCTGATGAAAATGTTGAAAAAATCGCTGAACTAAATCCAGATTTAATCATCGGTTTATCAAATGTTAAAAATGTCGATAAGTTAAAGAAAATCGCGCCTACTGTAACATACACTTACGGAAAAGTTGATTACTTAACACAGCATTTAGAAATCGGTAAGTTATTAAATAAAGAAAAAGAAGCAAAAACTTGGGTTGATGACTTCAAGAAACGTGCACAAGAAGCTGGTAAAGAAATTAAAGCAAAAATCGGTGAAGATGCAACAGTTTCTGTTGTAGAAAACTTCAACAAACAGCTTTATGTATACGGCGAGAACTGGGGCCGTGGAACAGAAATCCTGTACCAAGAAATGAAATTAAAAATGCCTGAAAAAGTAAAAGAAAAAGCATTAAAAGAAGGTTACTACGCATTATCTACTGAGGTATTACCTGAATTTGCTGGTGATTACTTAATCGTAAGTAAAAACAAAGATACTGATAACTCATTCCAAGAGACAGAATCATATAAAAACATCCCAGCAGTAAAAAATAATCGCGTATATGAAGCAAACATGATGGAATTCTATTTCAATGATCCACTTACATTAGATTTCCAACTAGACTTCTTCAAGAAGAGCTTTCTTGGTAAATAATACAAACATGAGGAATTCTTAATTTAAGAATTCCTCTTCCTTTATTCTATGAACAGAAAAGATGTGAAACGAATGACAAAAGATCATGACAATCCACGTTCTATAGCTTTTACATACAAACTAATTTTAAGCTTAATTGCATTCTTTCTTATTTTTATGGTTGCAATGGTATTAGGTGCTGCAGATACTTCGATAAAAGATGTATGGTTAGCACTCACTTCCTCCGCTAAAGGAGACAAAATATCTATTATTCGAGAAATACGTTTACCACGTGAAGTTGCTGCTATTTTTGTAGGAGCTGGATTAGCCGTTTCTGGGGCAATTATGCAAGGATTAACACGAAATCCACTTGCGGATCCTGGATTATTAGGGCTATCTGGTGGAGCAAATGCTGCGCTTGCACTGACACTTGCTTTCAACCCTTCCATCAGCTATCTTTACTTAACATTAGCTTGCTTTATCGGTGCGGCAATTGGCGCAATTATGGTATTTGGAATTGGTATGGTGAAAAAAGGCGGCCTTTCTCCTCTTCGAATTGTATTAGCAGGCGCTGCAGTTTCAGCATTTCTACTCGCAATTTCAGAAGGAATCGGCATTTACTTTAAAATTTCACAAGATGTATCACTTTGGACTGCTGGGGGCGTAATTGGAACAACTTGGAGCCAATTAAAAATTATTATTCCAGTCATTTCAATTAGTATCTTTATCGCTATCTTACTAGCAAAAAAATTGACAGTTCTTAGTTTCAGTGAGGAAGTGGCTATTGGACTAGGTCAAAAAATTATTGTTATTAAAACTATTTTATTTATCATTATTATCTTACTTGCAGGTGCATCTGTAGCGCTTGTTGGAAATATGGCATTTATCGGCTTAATGGTACCTCACATGGTACGCCCAATTGTCGGTCCAGATTACCGATTTGTTATACCGATGTCAGCAATTGCTGGAGCTTCCTTTATGATACTTGCAGATACAATCGGACGTACTATTAACGCTCCATACGAAACACCAGTTGCGGCAATTGTTGCGATTGTAGGGTTACCATTCTTCCTATTCATTGTACGTAAAGGAGGAAAAACATTCTCATGATGCAATCTATTTTAAGAAAACAGCGTCTCATTATACTCGCTTTACTTATAGTAATCATCACAACCATTGTAGTTGGAATGGGACTTGGTTCAGCGTCTTTATCTTATGATCGACTACTCCCAACATTAATGGGGCAAGGGACTTTTAAAGAGGAGTTTGTTTTATACTCTTTAAGACTACCTAGAATTGTCATTACATTATTAGCTGGTATGGCTCTCGCTTTATCAGGGGCTATTCTGCAAGGAATTACCCGAAATGATTTAGCTGAACCTGGTATTCTTGGTATTAACTCTGGGGCCGGTGTTGCTGTTGCTATTTTCTTTTTATACTTTCCAATAGATGTAGGTTCATTTCTTTACTTACTACCTGTAGTTGGATTTATCGGAGCATTTCTGACAGCTGTTCTAATTTACGTATTTTCATATAGTAAATCAACTGGACTTCAACCAATCCGATTAACATTAACCGGTATCGGTTTTGCATTTGCACTATCTGGAACGATGATTGTCCTTATTTCATCCGCGGATCGTATGAAAGTAGACTTTATTTCAAAATGGATTGCCGGAAATATTTGGGGAGATGACTGGATCTTCGTTTTAGCAATGCTCCCATGGTTAATCGTATTCATTCCGTTTATTTTCTATAAAGCAAATCGATTAAACATTTTAGCATTAAACGAACCAGTCGCAATTGGCGTTGGAATTGAAATTGAAAAAGAACGCAGGTACTTATTAGTTGCAGCCGTTGCACTTGCAGCTGCAGCTGTTTCCGTAACAGGAGGAATTAGCTTTATCGGATTAATGGCTCCTCATATTGCGAAATCTTTAGTAGGTCCAAGACATCAAATTTTCATGCCTATCGCCCTTTTAATCGGCGGATGGCTATTATTATTAGCAGATACAATCGGACGAAATATCGTTGATCCTAATGGCATTCCAGCAGGTATTGTCGTTGCTTTAATTGGGGCTCCTTACTTTATGTATTTGTTGCTTAAAAAAGCGTAAAAGACACCCTCAAGATCTTTTCTTGAGGGTGTCTTTGTTTCATTCTACTGCTGCCCATACCCTTCAAACTTCTTCGCCAAATTCTCCATCTCATCTTCTGGCAATAGCTTTGGTTCCCCAATGCTTTTCGTTTGATAATAAATTTGAGCACAAAACTCAATCTCTTCTGCAACAGTAAACGCCATTTTTATATTATTTGCACCAGCAATTAAACCGTGATTTGCAAGTAGCACAGCTCGGCGATCAATCATGCCTTCAAAAGCAGCATCCGCTAATTGCTTCGTACCAAATGTTTCATACGGCGCACAGCGGACATTCGGGCCTGCAAAAGCAATTAAATATGACACAGCCGGAAGCTCCCATCCTAATGACGCAATCGTCTTCGCGTAAGGAGAATGTGTATGCACAAGCGCATTTATATCTTCACGCTTCCTATAGTAAATAAGGTGCATATCTAATTCACTTGATGGTTTTCTCTCTCCTTCTACTACTTCACCATCTAGGTTTAATATAACTACATCTTCAGGCTTTGTTTCATAATACTCTAAACCACTTGGGCTAATCGCAACAAGACCTTGTTCACGATTAAAGATACTAATATTACCGCCCGTTCCCTTTGTTAAACCACTAGAAATCATTTTCTTTCCATACGCTACAATTTCTTCTCTTTCTTTTTGTAATAACATATACATCCCCCTAAGTATGAAGCTTATGATGACTGACTTTTACATTTATCTACTTATTGAAATAACTTTTTTAAATTCTCCGTAAACGGTGCCTTTACAATCCCTTTTTCTGTAATAATCGCTGTTACATTTTCATGTGGAGTAACATCAAATGCCGGATTATATACTTTACTTTCTGTCGGAGCTGAATATTGTCCGAAACGATTAATCACTTCAGAAGCATCTCTTTCTTCAATCGGAATTTCTTTTCCTGTCGATGTCTTTAAATCAATTGTCGGCGTTGGTGCCGCTACATAAAACGGAATGTTGTAGTATTTCGCTAAAATAGATACGCCTAATGTTCCAATTTTATTTGCTATATCACCGTTCGCTGCCACACGGTCGCATCCAACAATTACAGCGTCAATCTTCCCTTGTGACATGACCATAGCTGCCATATTATCCGTAATGACAGTAACATCAATTCCCGCTCGCTGTAGTTCTAATGCCGTTAACGTTGACCCTTGTAATCTTGGACGTGTTTCATCCGAAAAGATTTTTAAGTCCCATCCTTTTTCTTTCGCTAAGTACATTGGAGCCGTCGCAGTACCATACTTAGTCGTCGCTAACGCACCAGCATTACAATGTGTTAATACTCCCATTCCATCATGGAATAATGTTAATGCATGTTCTCCAATTTGACGGTTAATTTCTTCATCTTCTCTATGAATCTCTTTTGCCTCTTCTAGTAATCTATTTTTCAGCTGTGAGATTGATAAATGAATATTATCTGTCGCTACACTTTCCATTCTTTCAAGTGCCCAAAATAAATTTACGGCAGTCGGTCTTGATGTCGCCAAGTATGTACATACCTTTCTTACTTCATCCATAAATCCTTCTTCCGTACCTTCAGCAAATTCCTTTATCCCTAAATACACTCCATAAGCTGCTGAAACACCAATCGCTGGTGCACCTCGTACTTTCATTACTTGAATGGCATCCCACACACTTTCAGCTGTTTTAAAAGATTCATAAACAATTTCATTCGGTAATAACGTTTGATCTAACAAAACTAAGGCATCATCTTTCCACTGAATTGGTATTAATTGCTCTTCCATCATATTCTCCCCTTACTCCGCGTAGTGCATTGACTGTTCTTTTAACGTTTCTACAAAACTTGTACCCGTTCTATATTGATTCGCTCGTAAAATAAAACTCTTCGCTACTTTAAGACAAATTCGCTCCGCTCTAGCACGTGCTTCCTCATTCTCAATACAAGTAATATCTTTTACTTTCGCTAATCCAACAATACGGCGGATTAATTCAAGACCTGTCACTGCAGCTGTATCCTCTAATACAGATTGTAAATAGGCTTCGTTAAAGCCTTCTTCCTTCGCCATAATCTCGGTCACATGAATATCCCAAGCATCTAAAAACTTCTTCTTAAATAAATCAATTACCTCTACCATCGTAGTTTGTAACCAATCCATATACGTATCTTTCTCAGCTCCAGGTAGCATCGTTGCATCTGCATTCACCCAAGCAAACATTAAATTCGCCATTACATTCCCGACGTCATATCCCATAGGTCCATAAAAAGCAAACTCAGGATCAATAACCTTTGTAGAATCATCTCTTACAAAAACAGAACCAGTATGTAAATCACCATGAATAAGCGCCTGTGCATTCGTCATAAAAGAAAATTTACGTTTCGCTACTTCCATACGAAGCTCTTTATCACTATAAATATGCTCCCTAATCCATCCCTCATTTAAAGGAAATAACTCATTACGCTTATTATGATTTGTAAATGGTTCTGAATATACGAGGTCCTCTGTAATCTCACATAATTCAGGATTTATATAATTCTTCACAAGTTCCTTCTTCTCTTTATGATTCATTACAACATCCGATGTTAATAAAAGTGTATTTACCATAAAAGTAGTTAAGTCGTCAGCAAGCCGCGGAAATATTTGATGATTTATAAGTGCTGTACGTAATATTGTGTGATTCGATAAATCTTCCATTACGCAACAGTTCATCACACTATCAAATAAATACACCTTAGGAACAAGTCCAGGTGCTAACTCATCCTCTAACTGCAAAACATCTGATTCTATGCGAATACGATTCGTCGACAACTTAAACTCATCTGAAATGCGAGCTGTATCCCCAGCTTGCTTTACGATGACAGACATGTTCTCTTTTTCATCCCAAACGCGGAACACATAATTTAAATTGCCATCACCTATTTCTTTACACTTTAGCCCCTTTGCATGTTCAAACTTAGATAATTTCTCTTTCACATATGCAATCACATCTTTAGCTTCCATTAAAAAATACTTTGTGAACTTAGACATGGTTTCCCCTCCACACCAATTGTAAGCGTTTTCTAAAAGCTATAAAAAATAATAGGTTGAATTTTTTCATCCTATAAATATGTATTCTTCTTTTTGAAAGATATATCTAGGTTTTATTATATCTCGTTAGCACTTTGAGTCAATATTTCTAACTATCATCGTAATATACTTCCTAATTATATATTCGAGATGACAAAAATTGTTCAAAAAGATTTCGATTCATTTTATTTTATTTATCGCACAATTCTTTGTAAAATAGAAATAAGCAGTTCCTTTTCAAATACATAACTTCTAAGAAATATTTCCTTCCTAAGAATTTACACTTACACCATATCTCTAACATACACACTACTCTTTCAAACAATCATTGAAAATTTATAAACTTAAAGTTACCTTTCCATTCCCTGTTAGCCTTAATTGAGAATAAATATTAATTAAATCGGTATAAAGTTGGTTTATTCTCTTGACAAAATAACCACTTCTATATGATAATTAATATCGAATTAGAATTATTATAGTTAATTAAAAAATATATTTTATGAGCACACTATTTTTTGATGCTCAAAACCAACATTTAGGAGGAATTTTAATATGTTATTAATCGGCACAGAAGTAAAACCGTTTAAAGCTAATGCTTACCATAATGGAGAATTTATCCAAGTTACTGACGAAAGTTTAAAAGGAAAATGGAGTGTAGTTTGTTTCTACCCAGCTGACTTCACATTCGTTTGCCCAACTGAACTTGAAGACTTACAAAACCAATACGCAACTCTAAAAGACTTAGGCGTTGAAGTATACTCTGTATCTACAGACACTCACTTCACTCACAAAGCATGGCATGATAGCTCAGAAACTATCGGCAAAATCGAGTACATCATGATTGGTGACCCAACTCGCACAATCACTACAAACTTCAACGTTTTAATGGAAGAAGAAGGTCTTGCTGCTCGTGGTACATTCATCATCGATCCAGACGGCATTATCCAATCTATGGAAATAAATGCTGACGGTATCGGCCGTGACGCAAGCATTCTTGTTAACAAAATTAAAGCTGCTCAATACGTACGTAACAACCCAGGTGAAGTTTGCCCAGCTAAATGGCAAGAGGGTTCTGCAACACTTAAACCAAGCCTTGACCTTGTAGGCAAAATCTAAGGAGTTCGATCAAAATGATACTAGATGCAGATATAAAAACACAACTATCCCAATACCTTCAATTAATGGAGAACGATATTTTACTTAAGGTAAGCGCAGGAGACGATAACGTATCTAAAGATATGTTAGCTCTAGTAGACGAATTAGCTACTATGTCATCTAAGATTACAGTAGAAAAAGTTGAATTAGAGAGAACACCAAGCTTTAGCGTAAACCGCCCTGGTGAAGACACTGGTGTCGTATTCGCTGGTATTCCATTAGGACACGAATTTACATCATTAGTGTTAGCTTTACTACAAGTAAGTGGACGCGCTCCAAAAGTTGAACAAAAATTAATCGATCAAATTAAAAACATTCAAGGCGAATATCATTTTGAATCTTATATCAGCCTAAGTTGTCATAACTGTCCTGATGTTGTACAAGCTCTTAACGTAATGAGCGTTCTTAACCCTGGTATTACACATACTATGATTGATGGCGCTGCATTCAAAGAGGAAGTAGAAAGCAAAGACATCATGGCAGTACCAACTGTTTACCTAAACGGCGAATCTTTCGGAAGCGGTCGTATGACACTTGAAGAAATTTTAGCTAAAATGGGTAACGGTCCAGATGCATCAGAGCTTTCTGATAAAGATCCATACGATGTTCTTGTTGTTGGTGGCGGCCCTGCTGGTGCAAGTGCAGCAATTTACGCAGCACGTAAAGGCATCCGCACTGGTATCGTTGCTGAGCGCTTCGGTGGTCAAGTAATGGATACTATGGGCATTGAGAACTTCATCAGCGTGAAAAAGACTGAAGGTCCTAAGCTAGTAGCAAGCCTTGAAGAGCACGTAAAAGAATACGACATCGATGTAATGAATCTACAACGTGCGAAACGTTTAGAGAAAAAAGAACTTATTGAAGTGGAACTTGAAAACGGCGCTATTCTGAAAAGTAAGAGCGTAATCGTTTCTACAGGTGCTCGCTGGCGTAATGTTGGCGTACCAGGTGAAGCTGAGTTCAAAAATAAAGGTGTAGCATATTGCCCACACTGTGACGGTCCATTATTCACTGGAAAAGACGTAGCAGTTATCGGCGGAGGTAACTCTGGTATTGAAGCAGCTATCGACTTAGCAGGTATCGTTAAGCACGTAACTGTTCTTGAATTCATGCCAGAATTAAAAGCTGATGCTGTATTACAAGAGCGTCTTAACAGCTTACCAAACGTAACTGTTCTGAAAAACGTTCAAACGAAAGAAATCACTGGTACTGATAAAGTAAACGGTATTTCTTACATCGATCGTGAAACTGAAGAAGTTCATCACGTTGAATTACAAGGTGTATTCGTACAAATCGGTCTTGTGCCAAACACAGACTGGTTAGGCGAAACAGTTGAACGCGTTCGCGGTGAAATCGTAACAGACAAGCACGGCGCTACAAACGTACCAGGAGTGTTTGCTGCAGGTGACTGTACAAATAATCCGTACAAACAAATCATCATCTCTATGGGTTCAGGTGCAAACGCAGCTTTAGGTGCATTTGATTACTTAATCCGTAACTAATAAAAAAGACGCGCTACCAATAGGTAGCGCGTCTTTTTTATTATATTTCATGTAAATAGTTATCAAGTTCCTTCCAACTCATTACTGTATAAGGTGTTCCTACATTCAATACTACCTTTACATTTTCTGCTACTACTTGCATTCTCTTAGTTGGATTATCTCTTTTTCCTGAAGGATAAATAGCAAGTTTCATCATTTCTTGCTTTCCATCTTCATAAATCCTTTTCTTTAAACCGAATTGGTTAATTTGTTCCTTTGAAGGAACTTCTTTGCCTTCCCAGTCACATATTTCAAATAGAGGATACCGATCTCCGTGCCATTCCTCAATAATCTCAATGACTTTAAGAATAATATAACTCCCTGATGCTAATTCATAACTAACAGCATCACCTGCTTTTAAAGAAGTATTAGCTATAAATCTTTTCGGCACTTTTTTAGCTTCTGGCTGCCGAGAATGTAACTGCTCTCTTAGTTTATTTAAAACTACTTCACGTTTCTTCTGTAATTTAGGTTCTTCTTCCCAACGGGCTAAATCTGCACCACTTTCTATTATTTGCAATGCCTCCTGCTTAACATTCTCTTGAAGTCTCCCTAACTTCCATTGTATGGAAGAAAATACCAACCAAAAACCAATAGTCTCTTCATCATCTAATTCATTCTTGTATTCCTCAATTACAATCTTACTTGCTTCCTCATTTGAATATTCATTTGCTAACAAATCCTTATACAGTAACTTAATATCCTCAGCAATATCGTCTGATAATATTGCTACTCCCCAAGCCCCCATACATTAACACTCCAATCTATACACTAAAAACCTCTCATTCCCATTCTTCTCATAAGCACCTGACAATCTAACTTCTTTCTTCAGCTCAAACGCAGTCTGATTTTCTAAGAAGAAAATATAGTCCTCAGAAGGATAATATAAAATAATATCTACTTCTCTCCCCGTTTCTTCTACTGAAAGCAAAATGTTATTTACTACATTCATAAACACTTGCACAGAAAACGGATTAAAGAAATAAAACCTATTATCATGTGGATCAATCTCATATTCCTGCGCTAAACAACATTCAAATCGAATTTTGTCTTTACTGTTTCTTACCTTTCGGGCATAACGATTAAGATTATCCATCGCTTCTTTATAAAACTCTTCATTCATTTCAATTCCAACCGCTGAAGCACTACACTTATGGTGCATATAAAAGTTTAACCGCCCTTTTCCGCACCCAAAGTCTACAATTCGGTCGCTACTTCGTATTTCATATTGATTCAATAACTCATCTAACCCGCTATACGGTGTCGGTTCATAGCGATGATAATGCATAGACTTGTTAAACCCTTTTTGCTCACCGACTGTTTTTATATGTAAAACTGCATCGTAATATTGTTCGTTCATTCGTTTTCTCCTATTAAAAAATGGTACTTATTATTATACACCATGTACTGGAGGCTCATTTTTCATCAAATTAATAGGTACGTGAAATTATATTAACGATTTTCTTAATATATCTATCGTAACTTCAAATATATCAACGATTTTCTCAATATATCTATCATAACTCAAAATATATCAACGGTTTTTCAAATATATCGATTTGCCGACAATTCACGACAAAAAAACAGGAGCTCTCTAGCCCCTGTCTTCTAACACTTTCAATATAGTTTGTTTCAATATTTCTACCCCATCCATAATACAACTATGGTCAAACCTCATATACGGATGGTGTAATCCAGGTTGTAGGTCTGCTCCTAGTCCAAGCATGACAGCTTTTAAATGTGGTCTTTTCACTGTATAGTAATGGAAATCATCGCTTCCTGTCGTATAGAGAGGCCCTGTGCATCTCTCTTCCCCATACACTTCGAGAATACCTTTACGCATAAAGCGCTCTGCTTCTTCGGAAACCTCTGCTCCTGGTGCAAGATCCATCCATTCGTATGAAGTTTTTGATCCCATCGATGCAGCTGATTCTATTACATGCTCAATCTTTTTCTTTAATTCTTCTAATAGTATATTACTCTCTGCTCTTACATCTAAACTGAAATGACCATTTCCCGGAATAATATTTAAATTATCACCACCAGCTTGGCATCTCGTCATTTTTACTGAATAAGAACTTTGCGGTGGCAGCCAAATATTTTTCAAACCGATATTAATCATGGAAATGACATCAATTGCATTCACACCTTGATGTGGTCTTGCCCCGTGTGCATCCTCCCCATGAATCATACCCTCTAAAAATCCTGCTGCTCCATGACGAATAGATGGGGCTGCTTGTTTCAAAGATAGTTCTTCAATTGGTCTTAGATGGACGCCAAATAAGAAATCAGCATCATCTACAGCACCTTTCTCCACCATCTTCAAAGCACCATTCCCCTTCTCTTCTGCTGGCTGAAAAATAAATCTAACCGTACCACTTTTCCATCTCATATTTTTCAATTGTAAAATAAGTCCCATTACAATGGTCATATGAGCATCATGGCCACATGAATGGTTCGCTTTAAATTCTCCATTTACTTCTTGCCAAAGTGCATCCATATCAGCACGAATCGCAATAACTGGATTCCCGCCTCCAATCTCAGCAATTACACCTGGACAATCATCAAATGTTCTATATGAAATTCCTTCTTCTTTTAAAAAGTCAGTAATATACGCTGTCGTTTCATATTCTTTCCAACTTACTTCAGGGTTTTCGTGTAAATGCTGAAAAATCTCCGTTAAGCGCTCTTGTAGTTCTAATGTTTTCAACGTTCCAGTCTCCTTCCCACATTACAAACGATTCGGGTTAATTATACTTATGAAAAACAGATGTTTTTATGAACATATTGAATTTTAAGAAAAAAGTCAATTATTTATTTTTAAATACTTAAAAAGCTTACTCTGCACTTATATTACAAACTAAACAAACAACTAGAACATTCCTTATTTTCTGTTTTTTATGTTGACGCTTACATAAACTTTTAGTTATCATAACCTAATAAACGTCTATTTTACGACAATTCTAAAAATACAAACAAACATACGTAACAAGGAGGAACTTTATGAAAAAAGAAATACCTTTTGGAATAGCGATTATCCCTATTATCATTACCGTTGCAGTTATGATGGTTACAATTGTTGTATTAAAACAAACCCCTCACGTTCCACTTATTATTGGTACAACCGTTGCTTCTATTGTCGCTTGGCGTTACGGTTACAAATGGAATGATCTTGAAGAAGCAATGTATAAAGGGATTCGTCTTGCATTACCTGCTATCGTCATTATTATTCTTGTTGGCTTAACAATTGGTGCTTGGATTGGCGGTGGAATCGTCGCAACGATGATTTATTACGGTTTAAAACTTTTAACTCCATCACTATTTTTAGTTTCCATTACCGTCATTTGTTCTATCGTAGCATTAGCAATTGGTAGCTCTTGGTCTACAATGGGCACAATTGGTGTTGCTGGAATGGGAATTGGCCTAAGTATGGGAATTCCAGCTCCAATGGTTGCTGGTGCCATTATTTCAGGCTCTTATTTTGGCGATAAAATGTCACCGCTTTCAGACACAACTAACTTAGCCGCAGGATTAACAAATACAGATTTATTCGCACACATTCGTCATATGTTATTTACTACAGTTCCAGGTTTAATTATTACTCTTATCGTCTACGCGGTCTTAGGAAGAAGCTTCGGCGCTAACAATATTGATGCGAAGAGCATCGATCAAACGTTACAAGTATTGCAACAAAACTTTGTTATCTCACCTTTCCTACTCATTATACCCGTAGTCGTTATGGTATTGGTCGCTAAAAAGGTCCCTGCTATACCAGCGATTCTCGTCGGTATTATTTTAGGATTTTTATCACAAGTCTTTATTCAAGGTGGTTCTGTCTCAGCATCTGTCGGTGCACTCCAAGCTGGATTTGTTATAGACACTGGAAACAAGCTAGTAGACGAACTATTTAACCGCGGTGGCTTAGATTCGATGATGAATACAGTCTCGATGACAATTGTCGCTATGACTTTCGGAGGAGTATTAGAACATACAGGTATTCTTCGCTCAATTGTAAATCAGATTTTAAAGTTAGCGAAATCAGCAAAAGGGCTTATCGCTTCTACTATCGCATCTTGTTTTGCAACAAACCTTACTTGCTCTGAACAATATATTTCAATTGTTGTCCCTTCAAGAATGTACGCAAATGCATACACAGAAAAAGGACTACATTCAAAAAACTTATCCAGAGCATTAGAAGATGGCGGAACATTAACTTCTGTCTTCGTTCCTTGGAATACGTGCGGTGTATTTATTCTCGCTACACTTGGCGTAGGTGCATTTGAATATGCCCCTTATGCTATTTTGAATTTCATCGTACCTATTATCTCAATCATTTATGGTATAACAGGCTTCACAATTGTAAAACTATCAGACATTGAAAAAGCAGAACTGCTAAAGAAACAAAAAGCTCAACTAGAAGCTTAAAAATAGCGGTAAATTCAGTTCATATAGTGCGCGAGGTCGCCCTTGTTGATAGGGCATTTCCTCGCCGCAAATATGAGCATACCCGTAATCAACTAATTTCTTTAACAACCTTTCTGTCGATCTTCGAGTCACTTGTAAATACTCAGAAAGGTCAGCTGCTGTAAACTTCAATGACGGGTGCGATTGACTAAATTGAATGATTTTTGACAAGTTGGCCGGACTAAGCTTCGTTTCCTTCGCTATTTTCATTAGTTCCGGATTATCATTTTTCAAACTTTGTACTCTCTGTTTTTTCGGGAACGGACCAAACAAATCTTTATCACTTGTTAGTATATAAAAACAACGATCTATTGGATTGTTCTTTGCAAAACTTTGAGCAATTTTTGCATTTTGCTCCGCTTCTTTCACGGTTTTCCCATAACCAAATCCAATAGCTATCGTTCCTTCTACGCTCGCAAACAAGTTATCTATCGCATTTGTTTTAATAATTGATTCGATATCACCACGAGTTGTATACAAAATGCATGTCATTTCATCCACTTGTTTAAATGAACCACGTAGTTCTTTTGAAATGACATCTAGTTTTTCAAGCAAACTCGTTCGTAATTCTAAGGAAGAAATAATACAAGCACCAACAGTAGCTGAATAGCTTTTTGCTAACTCAGCTTTTATTTTTGCATCTTTTAGCCCATGTATAATGGATTGTGTTGGATCAATCATACGCTCTGAAGGAACACCTATTTTTTGAAGCTCGTCGTAAACAGCGTGAATACTAGTTAAAGCTAAATGAGCCTCTCCAGATTGATATTTAGCTACATGAAAATCGATAACTCTATTTATCTCATCTTTACTCCACAGCATATTTTCATAATCCAACACTTGCGGGCTTTCTTTTATACCGATATCATGGAACACATTTGTAATAAACGAGCGGTCTACTAAATCGATGGAAATGTTATGTGGTTGAATACTTTGATGATACATGATAGAAAGAATTGAAGATGCGACAGTTGTCTCGTCTTGCTGTAAGTATGTACTTGGAATTCGTAATTGTTCTCTTATTTCTTTTGCCATATAATAAGGTAAAGCACCTGAGAAAAAGATGACATCACAAGGCTTTAAACACTTTAATAGTTCAGAAGATTCCGCCGGATGAAGGTAAATATATGGATCAATTTCTATTCCTTCTAATTTTTGAGCAATAGGAAAAAGGTTCTCCATAAACTCCTTTGAACCGACAACTGCAATTTTTATCATCATTTTCTCTAACTCCTTATCATTAATTAACGACTATTTAACGTCAACTATATCAAATGTATAAAACTATTGTAAACAGGAAGGGGTCTCTATTCAATGAAAATTACAGCTATTCATCTTTACGCAATTCGTTTACCGCTTCGCAATCCGTTTGTTATTAGTTATGGCTCTTATTCTGATATGCCCTCTATTATCGTCAAAATGGAAACAGATGAAGGTATTATCGGTTACGGTGAAGGCGTTGCTGATGATCACGTCACAGGTGAATCATGGGAAAGTACTTTCCATACTTTAAAACATACGCTAACCCCTGCTCTAATCGGAAAAAATCCAATGAATATCGAAAAAATACACGACATGATGGACAATACAATTTACGGTGTTCCAACAGCGAAAGCCGCAATTGATATTGCTTGTTTTGATATAATGGGCAAAAAACTAAATCAACCTGTATATCAATTAATTGGCGGGCGCTATCATGAAGAATTCCCTGTCACTCATGTTTTAAGTATTGCCGATCCAGAAAACATGGCTGAAGAAGCTGCTTCTATGATTCAAAAAGGTTACCAATCTTTCAAAATGAAAGTTGGTACAAATGTAAAAGAAGATGTGAAACGTATTGAAGCTGTACGAGAACGTGTAGGAAATGACATCGCTATTCGCGTTGATGTAAACCAAGGCTGGAAAAATAGCGCAAACACATTAACAGCACTACGTTCATTAGGACATTTAAACATTGACTGGATTGAACAACCTGTTATCGCGGACGATATTGATGCCATGGCTCATATTCGTTCTAAAACAGACCTCCCGCTTATGATTGATGAAGGATTAAAAAGTTCTCGTGAAATGCGCCAAATTATTAAATTAGAAGCTGCTGATAAAGTAAATATAAAACTAATGAAATGCGGCGGCATATATCCAGCTGTAAAGCTCGCTCATCAAGCTGAAATGGCCGGCATTGAATGCCAAGTAGGATCAATGGTCGAATCATCTGTTGCCTCTTCCGCAGGATTCCATGTCGCTTTCTCAAAGAAAATCATTACGAGCGTAGAGCTAACAGGACCATTAAAATTCACAAAAGACATTGGAAACTTACATTACGATGTACCATTCATTCGCTTAAACGAAAAGCCCGGACTCGGCATTGAAATAAACGAAGATACATTACAAGAACTAACCGTCTTTCAAGACGTTGTACGCTAAAGGAGGACTATCATATGACGGTTCTATACGAAGGAACATTAAAACAAAATAACAATCCATTTCACGTTACATTACTATCACTAGAGCACATCGAACAAATTTTATCACTACAAAACATCGTAGTTGAAGCACTAGAAGATAAAAGTCGTTTACAACCACTCTCACAAGAAGAATTTCAATACATTCTAGAAGGAAACGGCATGATGATCGGTGCTTTTATCGAAAACGAACTCATCGCATTTCGCGCTCTACTCGTCCCTCCTATCGACGATGAACATTTAGGGCTTGATATTGGTCTATCAGAAAGTGAACTGCACCGCGTCATCTATCAAGAAATCTCAAACGTTCATCCGAACTGCCGAGGAAATGGGATGCAAAAAATATTAGCAAACGTCATCATGGACGAATTGCAAAAAGAAGACAGCAAATATGATTATGTATGCTGCACCGTTGCTCCTTTTAACATCCCGAGTTTGAAGGATAAGTTTGCGCAAGGGATGGAGATTGCTGCGCTAAAGGAGAAGTATGGTGGTAGTCTGCGGTATGTTTTTATGAAGAAATTGCGCGGAGATAAAGAAAGCGATTGGACGGATATTCAAAGTATTCTAATGAGTGATGCTAGTGGACAGCAGGCTTTGCTTTCGGAAGGGTATCGTGGGTATGAGATGGAGAAAGTGGATGGGGATTTTGTTGTGAAGTTTGGGCGATAATCTATATGGTCGAAAAGAGGAGATGTCTGCTGTGACCTCTTCTCTTTTCGATTTGTTGAACAATCCTGTGGTAAATGAAATTATATCAACGATTTTTCGAATATATCTATCATAACTTACAATATATCAACGATTTTTAAAATATATCTATCAAAACTCACAATATATCAACGATTTGACAAGAAATATCGATTTACAGACAAAAATCGATATCCCTTCCTAAACCGTCATCTTCCAACTAGATAACGCTAACCAATTCTCCATTTCTTTATAATCAGGCATTATCTTCCCGACAAGACGCCAAAAAGAGCGATCATGATTTAAATGAACCATATGACACATTTCATGAACGACTACATAGTCAATTACTCGCTGTGGTGCCATTGCTAGCTTCCAATTGAATGTTAGTTGTAAATTCGAATCGCAAGTACCCCAAGTACGACTACTATCTGTAATACGAATAGAACGTGGTTTTGTTTTGAAATTACTTTGATGCGCTTTAATACTCTTCTCTACTAAAGATTTACACTGCTTATAGTAAAATCGTTTTAAAGCTTGTTGTATTTTCTCATCCTTAAGCTCTTTCACATAAATATGTAACTTATCCCCTTCAAAAATCGCATTGTCTTGCTCAATGCTTGCATCTTGGGAAATCTGTATCGGATACGTACTTCCTAAATATAGAAAGCCCTCTCCTTGATCATAGTCCTTTTCCTGTGGTCCAAGCGCTCTCTCCTGCATTTCCTTACGTGTTGCCTGAATCCAATCCCACTTTTCCTCTAGCAACTGGACTAAGTATTCAACAGGTGTTCCTTTCGGAGCTTGCACTTCCACATTTCCATACGAATCCACAAAAAGACGCACGGACTTTTTCTTCTTATAAGTTATATGAAAATTAATTGTCTCACCTAAATATGTATGTACCATTTCATCACCTAGCATAGTATTTTTACAAATAAAAAAGAGTAGGATACGAACGTCCTACTCTACCTATTATATCATTTACTGCTTTAGCAAGCTTATTATCCTCTATACTTTACACCTAATCCCTTAATGAAATTCCTTGCGTATCTATCGCCGCACTCTTTGTAATTTTTATGGCCTTTCTTTCTTAATAGAGCGCCTAACTCTCCTTTTGTTACCGTAACGCCTACGCTATCTAATATATCAAGTACATCCTCACTCGTTAAAGATAGTGCGATTTTCATTTTCTTTAGAAGAAGGTTATTGGCACTCTCCTTGCTCTGTACAGGTGCAGGCTGCCCTGGTTTCGGATCTTGCTTTCCTCTTTTTAAAGTAATAAATCCATTTAAAAATGCCTCTAACATCATCATATCGCATGTTTTTACGTACTCATCTTCAGCTACCTCATCATTTTCAGCTTCATGCTGAGGAGCTCTCTTTATTTTGGTAAGCATATCAACTACGTCTTCTTTCGTTACTTCTACGCCACCTAGTTTAAAGATTTCTACCATATCTATATCTCTTATATCTAAAGCGTATCGTACTCTTTTTAATATATCGTTGTTGCTCATTGCCATTGGGTTTCCCTCCTGAAATGTTGATTATTTATTCAGCGGTTAAAGTTTATGCTATAACCTACTTTAAATTATCATGTTTAATCTAACCTTTTAATTATTGTCCGCTAAATTAATACTTTAACATTTTAAAGATATGTTTTATAGTCTTACCCGAACTTTTCTCTATCATTGTATCTACAGCGCTCTTACATGTTTTTTATATGCCTATAAAAAGATTTCTCTCTTAACATTAACTAAAAGAAAAAAAACAGTGTTTTGATTTCTCAAATACACTGTTCTTTTCCAGCTCTGCACTTATTTTCAACTCACTCATGTCATGCACTACATATGAAATGATTTAACTGCTTAAAAGTTAAACCGTCTCACTATCCTGAGCCACACCAACACTATCCTCAAACTTATCCAACAAAGCACGCACCTCATCAGTCGATTTCGTACTCATCAATTGATTTCTCAATTCAGCAGCTCCAGGGAAGCCTTTTACATAAATTTTGAAGAAGCGGTGAAGCCCTGTGATTGAGCGTGGCAGTACTTCTGCATATTGATCTTGAAGATCAAGTTGTAGTCTTAAAAGATCTAGGTGCTCTTTACTGCTATGCTCTCTCGGCTCTTTTTCAAAAGCAAATGGATTTTTGAAGATGCCTCGTCCGATCATTACGCCATCAATGCCGTATTTTTCAGCAAGTTCCAGCCCCATTTTACGATCAAGAATGTCCCCATTGATTGTTATTAACGTATTTGGTGCGATACGGTCACGTAATTTTTTAATTTCCGGAATTAGTTCCCAATGCGCATCTACTTGGCTCATTTCTTCTCTTGTACGTAAGTGAATAGAAAGGTTTGCAATATCTTGTTTGAAAATGTGCGTTAACCAATCTTCCCACTCGCTTAACTCTTTAAAGCCAAGTCGTGTTTTTACGCTGACAGGTAGTCCGCCCGCTTTTGCTGCTTGGATAAGTTCTGCCGCAACGTCTGGACGTAGAATAAGGCCACTACCTTTTCCTCTTGATGCAACGTTCGGTACTGGGCAACCCATGTTAATATCGATGCCTTTAAATCCTAGTTCTGCCATACCAATACTCATTTGACGGAAGTATTCGGGATTGTCTCCCCAAATATGTGCCACCATCGGCTGTTCGTCTTCTGTAAAAATTAAACGGCCACGTACACTTTTCATACCCTCTGGATGACAATAGCTATCCGAGTTTGTGAACTCCGTGAAGAATACGTCTGGGCGACCAGCTTCACTTACTACGTGACGGAACACAACGTCTGTCACATCTTCCATTGGTGCAAGTACGAAAAATGGTCGTGGTAATTCACGCCAAAAATTATCTATCATTTCAAATTCAAATCCTCTCACTATGAATACAATTTCAAAATCTCAATTTATAATTTGTGAAAATCAGCAATATTTATTTTAACTAAAATCGCTTATGAATGGTATTTTTGTAAACCAAAAAGCAGGTGGTATAGATTTTCCTATATCAACTGCTTTCCTATTATACCAACTTAAGCCAAGCCACACACTCCACATGCGTCGTATGCGGGAACATATCAACAGGTTGTACTTCCTGCGTTTTATATCCGCCTTCTTCTAGTACTTTTAAATCACGTGCTAATGTTGCTGGGTTACATGATACGTATACGACGCGGTTTGGCTTCATGTCGATGATTGTGTTTAGTAATGCTTCGTCACAGCCTTTACGCGGTGGGTCTACGACCATTGTGTCGGCGATTACGCCTTCTTTGTACCATTTTGGAATGACTACTTCTGCTTCTCCTACGCCAAATTCAGCGTTTGTCATGTTGTTTAGTGCTGCGTTTCGGTTTGCGTCTTCGATTGCTTCTGGGACGATTTCAACGCCGTACACTTTTTTCGCTTTTTGCGCTAGGAATAACGAGATTGATCCGATTCCGCAATAGGCATCGATTACTGTTTCGTTACCATTTAATTTTGCGTATTCTAACGTTTTATCGTATAGCAATTTCGTTTGTTCTGGATTTACTTGATAGAATGAACGTGCTGAAATCGCAAATTTAATGTCACCGATAAAGTCATAAATATATTCTGATCCGTATAATACTGTCGTTTTGTCTCCGAAAATTACGTTTGTACGCTTCGTATTTACGTTTTGAACGATTGATTTTACTTCTGGGAATTTCGCTGCAATTTCTTCAATGATTGCTTTTTTGTTCGGCAATTCTGCTGTACGCGTAATGAAGACAAGCATAATTTCCCCTGTTACTTGTCCGTAACGAGCCATTACGTGACGAAGTGTTCCTTTGTTACGCTCTTCGTTGTACGCAGTGATACCGTGCTTTTCACAAATACGTTTTACTTCTTGGATTAATGTATCGTTTTCTTCTGCCTGAATTAAGCATGATTCCATATTAATGATGTCATGCGTTCCTTGGCGATAAAAACCAGCTACAAGTCCGCCTTCACGTTCTCCGATTGGTACTTGTGCTTTATTACGGTATACCCACGGATTCTTCATGCCAAGTACAGGATGAACAGGAACATCAGCTAGTCCTCCGATACGCTGCATAACGTCACGTACTTGTTTTTCTTTCGCTTGTAATTGTCCTTCATAAGTTAAGTGCTGAAGCTGACAACCGCCGCACTGATTATATACTGGGCATTCAGCATCTTTACGATATGGACTTTCTGTATGAAGCTTCATTAAACGGCCAAATGCGAAGTTTTTCTTCACTTTAATAATTTTAATTTGCGCTTCTTCACCTGGTAATCCGTTTTTAACGAAAATAGGATAGCCCTTTACTTTCGCAACACCGGCACCATCATGTGTTAAATCTTCAAATACTACATCTATAAACTCGTTTTTCTCAACTGGTGGCGTCATTTTAGTACTCATTTTCCGACCTCTCTTTTTCATAACACTGCGTTACATTTTATCATACTTATATGGTCTTTTTCTATTGGAAGAAAAAAAGCTATTGACGATACTTCTCTGTTAATGTTACGCTACTACTAATTTAATACGGACGATGTTACCTCATATATACTTGATAATATGGATCGAGAGTTTCTACCCGGCAACCTTAAATTGCTGGACTATGGGGAAAACTAATGAATATTAGCCTATGCGCAAAAAAGGACTCATATTGATTAGCTTTCTCTCATAGATGAAAGTGAATCCATATGGGTCTTTTTTTATTTTTATTTTTCTAAAAGGTCAGACATCTTACGTATGACATAAAACCTCATTCTTTTATTTTTAGTAATATAACGAGCGTTTTATGTACAAACTTTATACGAACTTCTGAAAGGGGCAACTACATGCAATATGTAATGAGCATTATCGGTATTCTTGCCGTGTTAGGTTTATGTTTTGCTTTGTCAAACAACAAAAGTAAAATCAACTTCCGTGCAATTGCAATTATGATTGGTTTCCAAATTTTAATCGGTTGGTTTATGTTTGCTACAAAGATTGGTCAACAAATCATTATTTTCATTAGTAAAGTTTTCAACAAACTAATTAAACTTGGTACGACAGGTGTCGATTTTCTCTTTAATGGAATTCACAGAGATTTTGTCTTTTTCTTAAACGTATTATTAATTATCGTATTTTTCTCAGCACTACTTTCAATCTTTAGTTATTTAGGTGTTTTACCATTCATCGTTCGCGTTGTCGGCGGTGCTATTTCAAAAATTACTGGTTTACCACGTGTTGAGTCATTCCACGCAGTAAACTCTGTATTCTTCGGTTCAAGTGAAGCGTTAATCGTTATTAAAAACGATTTACAGCATTTCAATAAAAATCGTATGTTTATCATTTGTTGTTCTGCGATGAGCTCCGTTTCTGCTTCTGTTACAGCATCATACGTAATGATGTTAGATGCAAAATACGTACTGGCAGCTCTTCCGCTAAACTTATTCTCAAGCTTAATCGTTTGTTCGTTATTAACACCAGTTGATACGAAGAAAGAAGATGAAGTGATTCAGAAATTTGATAGAACTCTATTCGGAGACAGCTTTATCGGCGCAATGATTAACGGTGCGCTTGATGGTTTAAAAGTAGCTGGTATCGTTGCCGCATTAATGATCGCCTTTATCGGTGTGATGGAAGTTGTAAACTACGTAATTAGTGCAGCTTCAGGCGCAATGGGACATGCTGTTACTTTACAACAAATCTTCGGTTACGTACTTTCTCCATTCGCATTCTTAATGGGTATTCCAACTCAAGATATTATCCCAGCTGGTGGTATTATGGGTACGAAGATTGTTTTAAATGAGTTTGTAGCAATCCTTGATTTAAAAGACACAGCTACAACATTAGCTCCACGTACAGTTGGAATCGTTACAGTATTCTTAATTAGCTTCGCAAGTATTAGCCAAATTGGTGCAATCGTTGGTACAATCCGTGCCCTTTCTGAAAAACAAGGAAGCGTTGTTTCTAAATTTGGTTGGAAAATGCTATTTGCATCAACACTTGCTTCTATTTTATCTGCGACAATCGCTGGATTGTTTATTTAATAAAAAATCACCTTACTTTAACGAGTAAGGTGATTTTTTTGATTCTTTATGAAATCGAGTGAAATTCAACTGCTTCTTCTGTATTGATAATCCTATCTTTATATATACCTTTTATTGAAATGTAAATGATAGATTTGTTTATGTTTTTTAACTTTCCTAATGAAAAATGATAAAGTAATCCATCGCTTTTTAAAGTCCACATCTTCCCACTCCATGGACCAGTAGCTTTTTGTTCATCCGACGCCTTTATTTCACCTTCATATTCGCATTCTCCTAAAGGAGTTTTAATTATATTCTTCTCTGTATCAATTCGAATATTTTTAATTAGCTTCAAATTTTCATCAGAGAGAATTTGAATTTCATGATCTTTCTGTTTAAAAAAGAGTTTTCCGTCTTTGGTATTTACATATTCTGCATTATTCATTTTATCTATCATAAAATCATATTCTTCTTTTGTAATACCTAAGTTTTGATGATAAGGAAACGTTTTTTCGGTATAATTTCTTCTTCGGCATACTTCAAATACCAATCTAAATTATTTGTAATACTATCGCTCATTTTATTTCCTATTTTCTCTAATTTCTCTTTTATCTCATAAGGAAATTCTAGTGTCATAATATCCGCCGTCACTTCCGCATTCATAAGATGCGATGGAATATACTCTTCCACGCTATTCGCTTTACTCACTTCACTTTGACAACCAACTATAAATAGCGATATGAAAAAGATATATATTATTTTTTTATATTTCATTTCTATTCTTCACTCCATACATTATTCTTACTTAGTTTTATAGCGGTTTTCATTATAGTATAAAATCTTTATATTTTAATATAAATACATATCCTTATGCAAAATTGCATATTAATATGTCTTCTTCTTACTTTAAAATTAGCTTAAATAACTTTCCAAATTATACAAATAATAAGCGTTAAATGTTATAATTTGTAAAAAACATTGGAGGACCTTATGAAAATTCACGCCCTTTTCGATTTCTTACATTTACTAGTCTTAACGCTGAAAAGCTATTATGTATGGGGAATGCCTATCTATGTCTTCATTATTCCTCTTATCTTTGTAGTCGGTTATATTATTATTAATTCTAATAAGAAACAAAAAAATACATCTATTCAAAGTCACTAATCTATTACCTTAATAGCCTCCTAAAAATCATATTCCCCTCATTTTCTTCAAATGATATGATGAACAAGGGTATATCCCCACCACTCTTATAGCGGTGGGGATTTTAATGTCAATATGCAACATACTACACAATAGAAGGTGATTTTTATGAGAAAATACGCAGCAATTGCTTTATGTACGTCTGCCATTCTAGCAGGCTGCAATACTAGCAATGTAAGCCAAGAACCTAAAAAAGAGAAAAAGGTTCAAGAAGTAGCTATACAAAAAGAGACTCTACAAGAACAAGGTAAAATTTCTTATACTCCCATCACACACGAATCTACAAACACAAGTATTCATATTACAGACTTAAAAGATTCTTTAAATGAAGTACAATATAAAATTTGGCGCACAGCTGATGGAAAGGAACGTGCTAAATCTTTTTCTTCTAAAGAAAAGGAGAAACAATTTACAATTCCTTTTGACATAAAAGAATTTGAAGGAAAACGCGGTGAGTTCCAAATTGAAGCAACAGGAATGAAAGAAGATGGGAAAACAATCCCGCTTACGAAATCTACTATTACTTTCGAACAAAAGGTTCCTGTTCTTATGTATCACGCAATCGATGATTATCATGGTCAAGGTATTAAAGACTTATTCGTATCACCAGCTAACTTTGAAGCACAAATGAAACATTTAAAAGACAATGGTTATACGCTTTTAACGTTTGAACGCTGGGGCGATATAAATAAAGTAAATAAGCCGATTTTCGTTACATTTGATGACGGTATGAAAAATAATATGAATGCATTTCGCGTTTTACAAAAGCTAAAAGATGATACTTTTAAACCGGCAGCAACAGAATATATGATTGTTGATAACGTTGATGTAGAAGGAGCATTGTCTACTTCTGAAATAAAAGAAATGGTTGATTCCGGCATTTTCTCGGTGCAATCTCATACTGCAACACATGCAGACTTACCGAAAATTACAAACTATGAGGAAGAGTTAAAAGGTTCAAAAGAAAAACTAGAAAAAATAACAGGTAAGCCTGTTATCGCGATTGCTTATCCATTCGGTCATGTAGATGATAAGGTTGTTACAGAAACGAAGAAGTATTATCAATTTGCGACGACGACAAAGCCTGGGCAATTCATTACGAAGGGTGAACCTGATGAATTGTTAAAGATGAAGCGCGTTCGTATACACCATACAACGACTGTAGAGCAGTTTGCTTCTTCAATTAAGTAAATATAAGGGCTCAATACATTTTGAGCTCTCTTTTTACTTTATATTTATATATATTTTTAGAATTTTCTTGTATTATATATAGTAAGAAATCTTTCAAATTAAAGGAGATTATACATATGTCATTTGAACAAACGTTAGAGAAATATGCTGCTCTTGCAGTTAATGTTGGTGTTAATATTCAACCTGGACAAACTTTATCAATTAGTGCACCTCTTGAAGCTGTACAATTTGTACGCCTCGTTACAGAAAAAGCATATAAATCTGGTGCAAAACACGTATATGTAGATTGGAATGATGAGACGTTAACACGCTTAAAGTTCGATCTAGCTCCTGAAGAAGCTTTCGCTGAATTTCCATCTTGGAAAGCACATGCTCGTGAAGAATTAGCAAAAGAAGGCGCTGCATTTATGTCTATCTATGCAGAAAACCCTGATTTATTAAAAGGTGTAGAAGCATCGCGTATTGCAACAGCTCATAAAGTAGCTGGAGAAGCAATGAAAGTATACCGTGATTACGTACAAGCAGATAAAGTAAGCTGGTGTGTCATTTCTGTTCCTACGAAAGAATGGGCTGCGAAAGTATTCCCTGACGTAGCGCCAGAAGAACAAGAAGCAAAGTTATGGGATGCTATTTTCAAAGCTACTCGTGCTGATTTAGAAAATCCTGTAGAAGCATGGAAAGAACATGATGAAACATTACATACAAAAGTGGATTACTTAAACGAAAAGCATTATAAAGCTCTTCACTATACAGGTCCTGGAACAGATTTAACAATCGAGCTTCCAGAAAAACATGTATGGGCTGGTGCTGGTAGCTTAAATGAAAAGAACGTACCATTTATGGCTAATATTCCAACTGAAGAAGTATTTACAATGCCACTTAAAACAGGTGTAAACGGCCAAGTTTCTAGTACAAAACCGTTAGTATTTGCAGGTAATATTATCGATAATTTCACGTTAACATTTGAAAACGGGCGTATCGTAGACTATAAAGCTGAAGCTGGTGAAGAAGCTTTACAACATTTAGTAGAAACAGATGAAGGTTCTCACTTCTTAGGAGAAGTAGCTTTAGTACCTCATGACTCACCAATTTCAAACACAAATGTTTTATTCTACAATACACTATTTGACGAAAATGCATCTTGCCACCTTGCAATCGGAAATGCTTATGCATTTAACTTAGTTGGCGGAAAAACAATGTCTAAAGAAGAACTTGCTGAAAACGGCGCAAACGCTAGTATCACACACAACGACTTCATGATTGGATCAGCTGAGCTTGATATTGACGGTATTACTGCTGATGGCAGACATGAGCCTATCTTCCGTAAAGGTAACTGGGCGTTTTAAATTTATTACCATAAAGAAACACATTGGATAATCCAATGTGTTTCTTTATTTATTTGGTTTCAATTCAAATTTTATCGTTCTATTTTCATGCGTAAACTCCGGTCTATACGTAGCGATATACGTATTTTCTTTCGCTACGTCAAATAGCATGATATCTTGAATTTTTTCATCTGGTGCTAACTTTTTACTAATAAAGCTATCAGGGTTATTATATTCTTTAAATCTTGTACCTTTCTTATCGGTAATCTCAAATTCATAAAATGCAAAAGGTATTTCCTTTTTACTATTATTTTCTACTTTGAAAATAATCCCCAAAATCTCCTCTTTCTTTTTATTCTCATCATAATCCGGATATCCTAATTTAACTGAATCGATAGTTACTTGCAAACCATCTACGTCTACTGTCTCCCCTATTTTATACACTTTATCTTGAACATCTTCTTGTTTACTTTCATTACTATCTTTAGTCTCAGTGCAAGCACTTAAACTAAAAGCTATGCCAAAAATTAAAACAATTTGACTTACCTTTTTTAACATACTCTTTCCTCCACATAAGACAATATTTCATATGTATCATAACAAAACGCTTTACTCTTTCTTGTCATATTTTGTCGTATTAATTGCTAACTGCACAAATAGAAAAAAGCTATCTTCTACAAAAGATAGCTTTCATGATGCCGATGAAACCTTAAGCCCAATGACACCCAAAACAATAAAAAGAATACAAAATGCTTGAAATAAACTAATATGCTCTTTAAAAAAGTACACACTAATGATTGTAATAAGTAATGTTCCAACGCCAGACCAAATAGCATAAGCAATACTTAAATGAATCTTTTTCACAACGATGGCAAACACGCTGAAACAAATCCCATAAAACACGAAAATCAGTACACTTGGAACGAGCTTTGTTAAACCATTTGATAGTTTCATCGCAATTGTTCCAGCTACTTCAAAAATAATTGTAACAAGCAATAATAGCCAATATACCATACTAGAATCTCCTTCTCTGTTACCTTATAGAGATTCTAGTATACTACTTATAGTCCCAATGAAATATATTTAATTTCTAAATATTCCTCGATGCCGAAATGGCCTCCTTCACGACCGATACCACTTTCTTTAAATCCACCAAATGGTGCTTGTGCAACTGATGGAAGACCATCGTTTAGACCGATAATACCGTACTCTAACGCTTCACTAATTTGGAATGCTTGGCTAATGTCTTTCGTGAAAATATACGCAGCTAAACCGTATGGTGTATTGTTTGCACGTTCGATTACTTCATCAACTGTTTTAAATTTCGCAACTGGTGCCACTGGCCCAAATGTTTCTTCATTCATACAAAGCATCGTATCATTTGCCAACCCAATTACAGTCGGTTGAATGAAATGTCCCTCTAACTCTGCGACCTTTTGACCACCATATAAAACTGTTCCACCTTTTTGAATAGCATCTTCAATATGTTCTTGTACTTTTGAAACTGCATTCTCATCAATAAGTGGCCCGACAGTCGTTCCGTCACCGAAACCGTCTCCTACTTTCAACTGCCCTACTACCTTTTCGAACTTCTCTACAAATACTTCGTATACTTCTTCTTGAACGAATACTCGGTTTGTACATATACACGTTTGTCCTGCGTTACGGAATTTCGAACCAATCACCGCTTCTACTGCTTTATCTAAATCTGCATCATTCATTACGATAAACGGAGCGTGACCCCCTAACTCAAGCGAAACTTTTTTCATCGTTTGCGCCGCACTAGCCATTAACTCTTTCCCGATTTCCGTTGACCCTGTAAAGGACACTTTTCGAACGCGACTATCTTCCATCCATGTATCAGCAATTGCTTTTGCACTACCTGTTACGATATTGATTACGCCCTTTGGAATATCTGCTTCATGGGCTAATTCAGCTAATTTCAATGCAGTTAATGGCGTTTGACTCGCCGGTTTCACAACGGCTGTACAGCCTGCTGCAAGCGCTGGGGCTACCTTTCTCGTAATCATAGCTGCCGGGAAGTTCCAAGGTGTAATAGCTGCCATAACGCCAACTGGTTGCTTCGTAACTAAAATGCGCTTATTCGGATGAGAAGCAGGAATCATTTCACCATACACACGTTTCCCTTCTTCTGCATACCATTCAACAAAACTATTTGCATAATTTACTTCACCAAGCGCTTCTGCAAACGGCTTTCCTTGTTCCTTCGTCATAATCGCTGCGATCTCTTCTTTATTTTCATCAATAAGCGTAAACCACTTTTTTAACTTCGTGGCACGATCTGCTGCCGTTAACTTAGACCACGTTTTAAAAGCTTCATGTGCAGCATCAACAGCTTGCTTTGCCTCTGTTACTCCGCCTTTTGGTACAGTTGCAAATATTTCCTTCGTCGCAGGATTATTTACTTCAATTTGTTCTTGTAGTGTAATCCACTCACCATTTATATACATCGCCTTTTTATCTATACTTACGAAAGTCGCCTTTTTATCCAATGTTTTCTTCCTCCTCTATGAACTTCTTAATTTTCCTAGTAGCCGCAGATTGACTAATTTGCAAAAACTCAGCCACTTTATAACTTGATCCATACGTTTTATACGCTTTAAGAATTATATTTCTCTCTACCTCTTCCAGCATTTTATAAAGGCTTTGCCCCGATTGTTCAACTGCAGCCTCTTGCATAGAGAGTGGCAAATCCTCTACCGTTACAACATCATCAACAGTAATAACAATTCTCTCAATTACATTCTCTATTTCTCTATTGTTCCCTTCCCACGGATATCCAACAAACATTTGTAACGTACTCGGCGCTAGTTTCACATCACGTCCGTACTTTTTATTAAAGTGCTGCAAGTAATGATAAATAAGCGGCAAAATATCTTCTGTTCTTTCCCTAAGCGGGGGAATTGCAATTGGAATGACATTCAAACGATAGTATAAATCTTTCCGAAATGTTCCTTGTTTCACCATCTCGCTTAAATCTCTATTTGTTGCCGCCACAATTCGAACATCTACTTTTTTTAATTCTCTTCCGCCTATAGGACGAAATGTTTTTTCTTGCAATACTTGCAAAAGCTTCGCTTGAATTTCAAGCGGCATTTCACCGATTTCATCTAAAAAAAGAGTTCCTTTATGCGCGGATTCTAATAGTCCCTTTTTCCCTTCACGATTCGCACCTGTAAAAGATCCACCTGAATATCCAAAAAGCTCCGATTCAATTAAATTAGTTGGTAATGCCGCACAATTAATTTCATAGAAACTTTCATGCTTACGGTGACTCACTTCATGTAAATGGCGTACTAATCGACTTTTTCCTACTCCAGTCTCGCCTAAAACGAGAACAGTACTATCCACTACAGATACTTTTTTGATTGTATCGACTATTTTTTGCATAGCTAGACTTTTAAAAATAAGTCCTTCATGCTCATATGTTTCTCTTAATTCTTTTTTATATGTTTTTAGCTGATTATCCATTTCCTCTACCTTTTGACGTAATTGATAGAGTTCAGTAAGGTCGCGAGAATAACTAATCACTCTTCTTAAATTTCCCTCATCATCAAAAACAGGCCTTGTACGAACGTGTAAATACTCTCCTGATTTTGTAGTTTGAACGAGTTCAATTGGCCTCTTTTTTTCAATCACTTCTAATGTCGCTGATGGATAAAAGATTCCATCCTTTTGTAGTTCTTTTACATGCTTACCAACTAACTCTTCTGCAGCTAGTTGGTAGTGCCTTTCACATGTACTATTTACACGTACAACGATCCCTTGCTCATCTGTAACAAAAATTTCGTCAAACGCATATTCAAATACATCTTTTAAATCCATTAACACTCGTTCCTTTTCTGCAACCATCCTAGCCACCCCTAACTTCAAATCCATCGATCCACTTCACTACCTTTATTATAAAGTGAATTTTCTGCATTTAATACAGAGTCAGCTAGAATGTTTGCTATTTATACTTCAGTTTTTAAACGCGAGCGATGTTTGTTTGCTCATAACAAGCTTGCAATGATTCTTCAATTATTGTTAAACCTTCTTCAAGTTGCTCATCTGTAATAACTAAAGGCATTAACACACGGATAACATTTCCATATGTCCCTGCTGATAATAACAGTAACCCACGCTTATTTGCTTCTGCACATAGATTAGCCGTTAACGTTTTGTCAGGTGCTTTCGTCTTACGATCTTGAACGACCTCAAATGCACACATTGCGCCTAACCCACGCACATCACCGATGCAATGATATTTATTTTTCATCTCTTCGAATCGGTTCATTACGACTTTTCCTAATTCTATCGCTCTATCATTTAATTTCTCATTTTCTATTACATCGAGAACAGCTAATGCAGCCGCACATCCTAGTGGACTTCCTGCATACGTTCCACCAAGTTCACCTGGTGCAGACTCATTCATAATTTCTTTACGTCCAATGACACCACTTATCGGTACACCAGCACCTAATGATTTAGACACTGTAATTAAATCTGGAACGACATCATAGTGATCAATTGCAAAATATTTTCCTGTACGACTAAAGCCTGTTTGTATTTCATCCGCTACAAATAAGATGCCGTTCTCTGAACAAATGCGGCGTACTTCTTGAACAAATTTCTTACTTGGGACGATAAATCCACCTTCCCCTTGAACAGGTTCCATTACAACAGCTGCAATTGTTTCTGGTGCTACTTCCGATATGAAGAAGTTCTTAAACTCTTCAATAATAAAATCATCATACTGCTCTTCCGTTAATCCCTCTGGGCGACGGTATTCGTATGGAAATGGCGCTTTATATACTTCTGGAGCAAAGGGACCAAACCCAAATTTATATGGCTTCACTTTACTTGTCATCGTCATTGTCATTAATGTACGCCCGTGGAAACCTTTAGAAAATGCGATAATACCAGGTCTCTTCGTATATTTACGAGCGATTTTCACCGCGTTCTCAACTGCTTCTGCACCACTATTTAAAAACAGGACTTGCTTATCGAAACTTCCTGGTGCCAATGCCGCAAGCTTTTCTGCTAATTCAATATATGGCTCATACATCATGACGTTAAATCCAGTATGAATGTATTGATCGACTTGTTTATGGAGCGCTTCTTTAACCGTTGGATGACAATGCCCTACGTTAATTGTCCCGATTGCTCCTGCAAAATCAATGTACTGATTGCCATCAACATCTGTTACAAGAGCACCATTGGCAGATTGTACAAACGTTGGGATGCCGTTACTTACTCCTTTTGGTACTATATTTTGACGGCGTTCTAATAAAGATGCCGCTTTCGGTCCTGGAATTTGTTCATTTACTTTAGCAAATTTTTTTGTGTTCATTGCGTACCCCATCCTTTTCTTTACATTGTTTTCTCTTTTTATTGCAAAATATATGCCAACTTTCTTTTCTAGCATTTATCCTATATTCTTTGTATCCAGGCATAAAAAATAAGTCTATAAAGACTCATTAAGAGTCTTTATAGACTTATTTTCCTTACACATTAGACTTTTCTTTCTCCCAGAAAAACTCACCCGATTGAGAAATAAACTCTCCAACAGAATCTAACACTAAATCAGCAAGTGGTTCTAATGTTGGACGGTCTCCTGTACCAGATAGCACCCCAATTGCATAGCAATCGCCATTTTTAGCTAAATGTAAATCAGTTGGCGTATCTCCAACAATCGCAACCTCGCATGATTCTAAATTAAATTTCTCACAAAACACTTCTATAATCTTTTTATCTGGTTTTTGCGCAGGGAATGTATCCGAGGCTATAATATAATCAAAAAAGTTCTCCAACTTATATTGTTTTAAAAATAATTCTGTTGGTGCGAAATCATCCGCCGTGACAACCCCTAATATAAATCCTTTATCTTTTAATGCCTGTAACACTTTCGGTAAGTCTGCTGTCATTTTCATATGCGAACGATGCTCATACATAAGGGAAAATAACTTCTCACTTACCCACTGATGCATCTCTTCTTCTCTAGCAGACTCAATATAATTACAAAGCCCCTTCGCTACATCAAGGCTTGTTCCAGCAGCTATTGCACTCCTTGGATTAACAAATGCTCCCTCTACACCAATCTCTTCTAATAAGGTCTGCCGCATTGTACTTGGTAAATGATATAAACTTATACATTCAGCTACAAGTTCTTCAGCTACTTTTATCCATATTGAATGAAAATCCATTAATGTCCCATCTTTATCAAATAATATTGCTTTTACCTTCTCCATAGCATCCTACCTCTCATTTCTTATCTCTTCCAGTGTATCAATAAAGTATGGATGTAAAATAAAAGAATTGTAAAAATACCATAAAAATCAAACTAACTCCCAATTTACAATTCATTTTAACAAAGTAAAAAAGGATGCCTTTACAGGGCATCCTCTTGATGTTCAGGAACAAATAGTTCTAAACAATGATATATATTTTCGAATTCCATCGGTGCATCTCCACCATACTCACCATCTAAATTAATCATTAGTTTATCTGGTGAATGTACTTTAATTCGGTTCGCTTGTGTATATAACACTTTTGGATTATTAATATGTTCACCACGTTGTGCTTGTGTTGCTGCTTTAATTAAATCAGCGATAGAACCTTTTTTCAGTACTAATAGGTCAAATAACCCATCGTTAATAGATGCATACGGTGCTACCTTTTCAAATCCACCTACTGAACGAGTATTCGTAATTAAAAACATCGTAATTTCTTCTTGTAGTAACTTTCCATCATACTCAATTTCAACATATGTCGGATGCAATGATGGTAACATCTCGATACCTTTTAGGTAATAAGCAAGCTGCCCTAATACTGTCTTTAACTTACTCGGTACTTCGTATGTTAATTCTGTAATACGACCGCCACCAGCGATGTTAATAAAATATGTATCGTTCGCTCTACCAAGGTCTAATGGCACTGTTTTTCCTTCGCAAATAATATCTGCTGCCTCTTCAATAGAACGAGGTACACCAATTGCACGTGCAAAGTCATTTGTCGTTCCAACTGGAATAATTCCAAATTTCGGACGGAATTCATGCCCAACTAAACCGTTTACTACTTCATTTAATGTACCGTCGCCACCAGCCGCAATAACAACATCAAACTTACGATCCGCAGCTTGCCTCGCAGCCACAGTAGCGTCTCCAGGACCCGTTGTCGCATGACAAGATGTCTCATAGCCAGCTTGTTCTAATTTTTGTAATACTTCTGGTAAGCTCTTCTTAAATAGCTCACGCCCAGAAGTAGGATTATAAATAATTCTTGCTCGCTTCATCATTTATTAGCACAGGAAATTTCTTTATGTATCGAAAAAGAACATACTGAACTTCTATTCAGTATTCCCATGCCTACCTCCTCTCATCTTGCTATCCTTCTTTTATCCCGCTCAAACAGGCAGTAAGAACCCGATTCGTGTAGTCCATCAAAAGTAAATATTCATTTCAATGGTTTTTTATTTGACCCCAAAATTTATCCCGCTATTTGCGGGCAGTAAATGCCCGATTGGTGAGGGCTAATAATCAGCTTTGGATGAACCTCCCACTGATTAAAGTTTCACTTTATGTCTATCCATTCTTCCATAAAAATTTACATATAACGAATAATAACTATCTATTATTTCATGAGATGAAAAAAAACCTCTATGTTTAGATTTATCATTATTCCCACCTTTTTGCAACTATCATACCATAGTTGCTATACAAACATTTTTCCACTTTTGACAGTTAATCAAACGTTTGTTTAAACGATTTGTCTCATTTAAACAAACGTTTGATTAACCTAGAAAAACACCCATGTACGGGTGTTTTTCTGCTTAATCTTTAAAAGTTACTACTATTATCGCTTATTAATCTCTTCAAGTAAGATTTTGTTAACAAGCGGTGGATTTGCTTGTCCTTTTGTAGCTTTCATAATTTGACCAACTAAGAAGCCAATTGCACGGTCTTTACCGTTTTTAAAGTCTTCGATAGATTGCTCATTATTATCAAGAATTTCTGTTACAACTTTACGAAGTGTACCCTCGTCAGAAATTTGAACAAGACCTTTCGCTTTAACGATTTCTTCTGGGTCTCCACCTTTTTCAATTAATTCATTAAATACTTTCTTCGCGATTTTAGAAGAAATTGTACCTTTTTCAATTAATTGAACCATTTTAGATAAACCAGCAGGCGTTAATGCAACGTCTTTTAATTCTTTTTGTTGTTTGTTTAAGTATGCAAGTACTTCACCCATTAACCAGTTCGATGTTAATTTCGCATCAGCACCGTCTGCAACAGTTGCTTCAAAGAAATCAGACATCTCTTTCGTTAATGTTAACACGTGTGCATCATAAGCTGGTAAGCCTAGTTCTGCAACGTAGCGAGCTTTACGTGCATCTGGAAGTTCTGGAATAGAAGCTCGAACTGCTTCTTTCCACTCATCATCAATGTAAAGTTCAACTAAGTCTGGCTCCGGGAAGTAACGGTAATCGTCAGATCCTTCTTTCACACGCATTAAGATTGTTTTCTTCGTTGCTTCATCATAACGACGTGTTTCTTGTTGGATGATACCACCAGATAACAGTTCTTTTTCTTGGCGCACTTGCTCGTGCTCAAGACCTTTTTGTACGTAAGTGAATGAGTTTAAGTTTTTCAGTTCCGCTTTTGTACCGAACTTCTCTTGTCCAACTGGACGAAGAGAAATGTTCGCATCACAACGTAAGGAACCTTCTTCCATCTTACAATCAGATACACCAGTGTATTGAATGATTGATTTTAACTTCTCTAAGTATGCATATGCTTCTTCTGGCGTACGCATATCTGGCTCAGATACGATCTCGATTAAAGGCATACCTTGACGGTTGTAGTCTACTAATGAACCATCAGCTGTATGCGTTGATTTACCAGCATCTTCTTCTAAATGAAGACGTGTAATACCGATACGTTTCTTTTTACCGTCTACTTCGATTTCAATCCAACCATTTTCACCAATTGGCTTATCAAATTGAGAGATTTGGTAAGCTTTCGGGTTATCTGGATAGAAATAGTTTTTACGGTCAAACTTCGTTTCCGTTGCGATTTCACAGTTTAATGCCATTGCAGCTTTCATCGCAAAGTTAACTGCTTCTTTATTTAAAGTAGGAAGTACCCCTGGGTATCCTAAGTCAATTACACTTGTTTGTGTATTTGGCTCCGCTCCGAATTCTGTTGGACTCGCAGAGAAAATTTTCGAATTTGTTTTTAACTCAACGTGAACCTCTAAACCAATAATTGTTTCTAAATTCATCTATGCTCGCCTCCTTACAGACTTGCTTTTTTTGTATGATAGTCTGTTGCTTGCTCAAACGCATGTGCAACGCGGTAAATTGTCGCTTCATCGAAGTGTTTACCAATGATTTGTAGACCAAGTGGCATGTTGTTAGCACCGAATCCACATGGAACTGAAATCGCTGGAACACCCGCTAAGTTTACTGGGATTGTTAAAATGTCATTTGCATACATTGTCATTGGATCGTCAACTTTTTCTCCCACTTTAAATGCCGGAGTTGGTGTTGTTGGTCCAATAATAACATCATAGTTAGCAAATACGTTTTCAAAGTCGTTCTTAATTAATGTACGTACTTGTTGTGCTTTTTTGTAATATGCATCATAGTAACCAGAGCTAAGAGCAAATGTACCAAGCATAATACGACGTTTAACTTCATCACCGAAACCTTCACTACGTGTGTTTTTGTAAAGATCTAATAAGTTATTTACATTATCAGAACGAACACCGTAACGCACGCCATCAAAGCGTGAAAGGTTAGCAGATGCTTCAGAAGAAGATAGTAAGTAATACGTTGCTAGAGCGTATTTAGAGTGTGGAAGAGATACTTCCTCCCAAGTTGCGCCCATACCTTCTAATACTTTTAAAGCAGCTAGTACTGACTCACGAGCTTCTTCGCCAACACCTTCGCCTAAGTATTCTTTCGGTACAGCAATGCGTAAACCTTTAACATCGCCTGTTAAACCAGCTAAATAGTTTCCAACTTCAACGTTTGCAGAAGTTGCATCCATGCGGTCAATACCTGAAATAGCTTGTAATAAGTATGCATTGTCTTCTACTGTACGTGTAATCGGTCCGATTTGGTCAAGTGAAGATGCGAATGCTACTAATCCGTAACGAGATACGCGTCCGTAAGTTGGTTTTAAACCTACAACACCGCAATATGCAGCTGGCTGACGGATAGAACCACCCGTATCAGAACCTAGAGAGAATAGTACTTCTCCTGCTGCTACAGCTGCTGCAGAACCACCACTAGATCCGCCTGGAACGTAATCTAAGTTCCATGGGTTTTTCGTAGCGTAGAATCCTGAGTTTTCATTTGAAGAACCCATTGCGAACTCGTCCATGTTTAATTTACCGATTGTAATTGTGTCAGCAGCTTTTAGCTTTTGCACAACTGTCGCATCATAAATTGGATCGAAGTTTGCTAATATTTTGCTTGCACAAGTTGTACGAAGACCGTTAGTTACAATGTTATCTTTTACACCAATTGGCATACCGAATAATAAACCATTATCTTCAGCGCCGATTTTTGCATCTAATTCTTTCGCTTTTGCGCGTGCATTTTCTTCATCTAATGTAAGAAAGGCTTTTACGTTATCTTCAACATCCGCAATACGTTTGTAAGATTCTTCTACTAAATCCGTAACGGAAATTTCTTTGTTGTTTAACTTCTTATGTAACTCTGATACTGAATGATCAAATAATGACATCGAAATTCCCCTCCTCTATTCTAATACTGCTGGAACACGGATTTGATTATCTTTGTGATCCGGTGCATTTTTTAATACTTCTTCAACTGGTAAACCTTTTTCTGGTACATCTTCACGCATAACATTTTTCATAGTTAATACATGAGTTGTTGGTTTTACATCTGTTGTATCTAATTCATTTAACTGTTCTGCAAATGTAACAATTGCATCTAGTTGTTTTTGAAATTTTTCTGCTTCTTGATCAGTAATTGCAAGACGTGCTAAATGTGCTACGTGCTTTACATTCTCAACGGAAATTCTTGACACGGCTAGGCCACCTCCATAATATATCGTTCAATCTACAATACTATTGATGATACCAAATTTTCAGTACTTCAAGCAAGTCAACACAGAGTACTTACGCCATTTTTACATAAAAAAAGAAAGGCAAATGCCTTTCTTTACAATTTACTCTTTATCTAACGGTTTATTTTTTGGAAATCTCTCGTTATCTTCTTCATTATCACGAATTGTTTTTTGTAATACAAAACAAGACATCGTTAAAAATAATGTTCCAATTAAATAGTATCCTTTTACACTAAGCGTTTCATCTAACGTATAAATCCCAATTAGCATACCTGAAAGCGCACAAACAAATGAAGTCCATGCTAAAAATGTGAACGCTTGCGTATTACGTCTTCTCATCGTTCTCCCCCTCGTTAGCTGTATACCCATTATAGATAAGTATATTTACCATGATGGATTTTTATGTAAATTCTAGTTTTATATTTATAAATCTATCATAAAAGAATACTATTTTAAAGAAAGTTTTCTGTCTAATCTGAAAAAATAATTAAAATCATTGACAATTTTTTCTATTCTACATAAAATAAAAATAAATATTACGAACCTCGAAATATACGGGAGTGGAATTAATTGTTGCAATATGAACATTTTTTAGACTTACTGCTAGATAACGCCAAGAAACTTTTCTATCCTGAAGAATGGGTAAGCCTAGATTTAACACTTTCTAAAACAGAAGTATTTTGTTTACTTTGGATGGAACGAAATACAGATATTACAATGACGAAAATTGCTGACCTTCTTGATATACCGATGAGTACAACGACGGGCGTTGTAAATCGCCTTGTAAAAAAGGGATATATTGAGCGCTACCGTGATGAAAACGACCGACGTATTGTATTAATTCGGTTAACAGAAAACGGCGTAATGCTCGTTCAAGAAGTAAAACAAAATGCAGCCCACTACTTTAGCTTAGTGACAGAAGCATTGTCAGAAGAAGAAAAAGCATTCTTACTACAAATCTTCCAAAAGATTATGAATCACATTGCTACGTCACAGCAAAAAACAGAAGAAAAAGTTTCTACACCTAAAATGAAAAACATTCCGATTGAATAAAACCCTATCTGGGTTTTTATTCAATCATTTACTTCGACACTCGTAATATTCGATATTCGAAACAAAGGAGATATGAATGATGAGAATTATTTTGTATACAGGTAAAGGCGGCGTAGGAAAAACTAGCATTTCAGCAGCAACAGCAATTCAAAGCGCAAAACAAGGATTAAAAACTTTAGTCATGAGTACAGATCCCGCTCATAGTTTAGGAGATTCATTTGGTATAAAGCTATCTTCTGAGCCATTAGAAATTCGTGAAAATTTGTGGGCACAAGAAATTAATACGATTTATGAGATGGAAAAAGGATGGGGAAAATTACAGAAATATATTACACTACTCTTCACTTCCAAAGCAGCCGATGATATTACAACAGAAGAATTAACGATGTTTCCTGGTATGGAAGATTTAATTAGCTTACTTCGCGTACTCGATTATTATAAACAAAACACATATGATGTTATCATTATTGATTGTGCTCCAACAGGAGAAACATTAGCAATGCTAAGCTTTCCAGACATGCTCGGCTGGTGGATGGAAAAATTGTTTCCTATTAAAAGAAAAGTTTTAAAAGTCGTTCGTCCTGTAGCTCAACCACTCCTTGGTGTCCCTCTTCCAACCGATGATATTATGGACGAATTAACAAATACACTTGAACAGCTCGGAGAAATGAGAGATATTTTATCAAACCGAGAAGTAACAAGTATCCGCATCGTTGTAAATCCTGAAAAAATGGTCATTAAAGAAGCTCAGCGTAGCTTTACTTATTTAAATTTATACGATTATAACGTAGATGCCATTATGATTAATCGCGTCATCCCTAACACTGTCACCGATCCTTATTTTCAGGCATGGAAAGATACACAGAAGAAATATAAAACATTAATTCAAGATAGTTTTCAACCCCTTCCTATTTACGAAGCTCCAATGTTTGAACAAGAAGTTGTTGGTTTGTCTATGTTAGAACGTGTAGGAGATTCTTTATTTAAAACTGATCATTCCCCTACAGAAGTGAAATTTAACGGGCGCACTCAATATGTAAAAAAGGATGGCGATGAATATATTTTCGTTCTGTCCATTCCCTTCTCAAACAAAAGTGAACTTTCCTTAAATCAAAAAGGTGATGAACTTATTATTCGAGCGGGTTCTGTTAAACGGAACATCACGTTACCAAAAACATTAACACACCTTTCTATTCAAGGGGCAAAATTTGAAGAAGATATACTAAACATTCGGTTTGGAGGTGTAGTGCATGCATGAGGAACTACTACGAAGGGTAATTCGTACAAAAGTAAAAGTCGGGATGCATATATTAGAAGAGCTACCTAATCCAATCCAGCAATCAGCTAAGCAAATATTAAATATTTTGCAAGAGGAGCTAGCTGCTTATCCGAAAGAACGAGATCATCATGAAGTTAATTTAAAAAATATCATAATTGAATAACTATCTCTGTATAGAGGGCCTTTTTTAGGCTTTCTATACTTTATTGGAGTGATGTAAGTTGATGAAAAAGCATTCCACTACTATACTCTGGATCATTCCCTTATTATTTTTCATTCATAACCTTGAAGAAGCTTTCCAAATGCCACAATATCTTGCTAATCAATTTTCAATCCGTCTTATAACTAGCCAACAATTTTTCATTGCCATTTCCGTATTAACAATCTTTGTATTACTTATCGTCTTTCTATATCAACTTAACTTCTTGTCTTCTATATGCTGGATTATTTTTATACAAGGGGCCATCTTCTTCAACTCTGTTCAACATATTATTTTGTTTTTCATTTATCGCTCCTATAACCCCGGCGTCATATCAGCATTTTTCATTACTCTCTTTTCTATTTTCTTTTTTTTATCCAAAAAACACTTAATTCATCAAAAGCAATTCGTAATTACACTCCTTTTCAGCTTATTTTCTTATCCCATTATAATTTGGATTACCTTACTGTTCGCTAGCTATTTTCATTCATAAAAAAAGACCAGGAAAACTCCTGGTCCATTACTCTACTTAACAAACATTGGATTCTACGTTATACAAAATTGGAAGGTACAGAATTAGGGTTTGTTTGTTAAGTTTATATGTTGAACGAACTAACAGCGGAGGGGTTCCTTCTGTTAGTCCATTAAACCCAATAATTATTTTACGATTTTTTCAAGCTCCTCAAGTGAAAGATCTACTGAAATTGAACCATCATTTGTTTCTTTCTTAATTGCATCTGTTACTTCTTTTGAATGGTATAATTCAATTACTTTTTTCAGTGTTGGATCATCTTTATCTTTCGTACGAGCTGCGAAAATATTAATATAAGGCTTCGCATTTTCATTCTTTGGATCTTCTAAGAAAATAGGATCCTTCGCTGGATCTAATCCAGCTTGACCAGCAACACCGTTATTAATAACTGATGCCGCTACATCTTTTAACACACGAGGTGTTTGCTGTGCGATAACCGGTGTAATTTTTAATTTCTTCGGATTTTCAGCAATACCACTTGGATCTCCAAATAGACCAAAATCCTTTTTCAGCTTTAATAATCCAGCTGCATCAAGAAGTTTTAATGCACGTGCTTGGTTCGTTGGATCGTTTGGAATTGCAATTTCTGAACCATCTGGGATTTCATTTGATTTCTTATATTTTTCAGAGTATAAACCCATTGGTGCAATTTGTGTTGTACCAACAGCTGTAATATCTAACTTATGTTCCTTTTTAAATTGCTCTAAGAACGCAATATGCTGGAATGAGTTTAGTTCAATATCTCCATCAGCTAACGCTTTATTTGGCGTTGTGTAATCGGAGAACTCCACCAGTTTAATCTTAATCCCTTCTTTTTCAGCTTTTTTCTTCAAAATTTCCCAAGCGTCTCCATCCGTTCCAGTTACACCGACGCGAACTACTTTTTCTTTCGCTCCTGCACCCGTGTCTCCACTTGAGCAGCCGCTTAATGCTGAGACTCCTACAATCGCTGATAATGCAAATGCTAAAATTTTCTTCATTTTCTTTTCCTCTCTTCCTTTTTATGATCTGCGTAACAAGACTTTCGCAAAGTAATTCCCTAAATTTTGAGCTATCTGTACGAGAATAATAAGTAACACGACCGTTACGAACATAACTGATGTATCAAAACGTTGATAACCATATGTCATTGCTAAATCACCAAGACCGCCACCACCGACAAGCCCAGCAACTGCAGAAAATTCAATTAAACCAACTGTCATAAATGTGACACCTAAGATTAATGGTGCTAACGCTTCTGGTACAAGGATTTCAAAAACAATTCTAATTGGCGAGGCGCCCATTGCTTGCGCTGCTTCAATTACTCCTTTCGGAACGGAAACAAGGTTTGTTTCAACCATTCTAGCAATACCAATTGATGCGACTAAGGTCATCGGGAAAATTGCTGCTGCTGTTCCAATCGTCGTTCCGATAACACTTCTCGTTAGTGGACTTAACGCTACTAAAAAGATAATGAATGGTACCGGACGAATTGTATTAATTATGATGTTAAGAATAGAAAAGACCCATTTATTTTCTAAAAAGTTTCCTTTTCTCGTTACATATAAAAGTAAACCTAGCGGTATACCAAGAATTGTAGCAAATATAAGGGTTACAATTACCATTAAGAGGGTATCCCCCGTCGCATCTAGTATGCGCGGCCAAAATATACTCCAATCAACTCGCATGAGCTTCTACCTCCTTCAGCTTCACTTGCAGTCTTAGATGTTGTAATGCTTTTTGAATTTCCCTCTGCTCCCCTTGCAACTCTACAAGAAGATTTCCAAATAGCACATTTTGAAGTTCAATAATATTTCCGTACAGTACATTTACATCGACGTTATAGTTTTTTGCGATATATGATAGTACCGGCTGTCCTGTCTCCTCACCAGTAAATGTTAGACGATAAATTTGACCACCATTTTGAATTTTCGCTAGAACACTTTCCGGTAAATGATCATTAATGACAGAACGTACAAAGTTTTGAGTCGTCTTTGTTTTTGGTTGCGTGAAAACATCAAACAGTTTTCCTTCTTCAATAACTTTTCCCTTCTCCATTACAGCTACACGGTGACAAATTTCTTTCACAACATGCATTTCATGTGTAATAAGAAGAATTGTTAAATTGTATTCTCTATTTACTTTCTTTAATAAGTTTAGAATTTCTGTCGTTGTTTCTGGATCTAAGGCTGATGTTGCCTCATCACATATAAGAATATCTGGCGATGTCGCAAGTGCTCTAGCAATGCCCACACGTTGCTTTTGTCCACCTGATAGCTGCTCTGGGTAATAGTTTGCTTTATCTTCTAACCCTACAAACTTCAGCAGTTCATTTACTCTTTCTTTTATCTCATTCTTTGGTACTTTCGCTAACTTTAATGGATAAGCAATATTTCCAAATACTGTTCTTGAATTAAATAAATTAAAACTTTGAAAGATCATTCCGATTCTTTGTCTTAGTTTACGTAATTCTTTCGTCGATAATGATGTAATATCTTTATCATCTATTGAAATCGTTCCTGCCGTCGGTCTCTCTAACATATTTACTAGGCGTAATAACGTACTCTTTCCAGCGCCACTAAAACCGATAATGCCAAAAATTTCGCCTTTCTCAACTGATAATGTTACATCCTCTACCGCATGAACAGATTGCCCAGCTGATTCATACACTTTACTTACATTGTTAAAAGAAATCATTTTTTCCCCTCCTATATGCTGTAAAAACTTGAAGCAGAGCTTTCGAGGTAAAATAAAAAGTGCTCTCCTTCTTATCAACCATAAAGATAAGAAGGAGAGCACTTATATGTACTCATTCACATCTTCTCATCTTCCAAGCCTTTATATGGCTTGCTGGAGTTAGCACGGTATTAAAAAAACCCGTTGCTGAGGTATCGTAGGGCCAGTCCCTCCACCTCTCTGGATAAGAATGTATCGATTTAATTGTCGTTTAATTAATTCTCATTATAGAACTCAGAATAATAAGAGTCAATACATTTTTTAGAAAAATATTAATTATTCCTTTATTAAAATTTTCAGATGAAAATTCATGAGAAAATAGTAACTTTCAAGGTTATTTAAAATTCTTCTTCCTCATATTTTTAAACAGGAGAATCTTCTCTACGAATTGAATAAATTTATTTGAATATGAAACTCGGAGGAAGATAAATATATGAAAACAGCTCTTTTACTCATCGATATTCAAAACGATTATTTTCCAAATGGAAAGATGGAATTGCGTAATCCAGTAGAAGCAAGCGAATATGCTAATCAGTTATTACAACACTTTAGAACAAACAGCGAACCTATTTTTCATATCCAACACGTAGCTATAAAAGATGACGCTACTTTTTTCCTACCTAATACAGAAGGTGTACATATTCACGAAAGCGTACGTCCACTTAGAGAAGAAACAGTTATAGTCAAACATTATCCAAATAGCTTCCGAGAAACTAATCTTCTAGAGCAATTAAAACGTTTAAATATTGAACATGTCGTTGTATGTGGGATGATGACTCATATGTGTATCGATGCTACAGTAAGGGCTGCATTCGATTTTGGCTTTCAATGTACCGTTATACATGATGCTTGTGCTACAAAAGACCTGTCTTTTAAGAACGCTACTATACCAGCTGTTTACATTCACAATACAATTTTAGCTAGTTTAAATGGCGTATATGCAAATGTAATAAGCACGCAAGAATTTTTAGCTACATAAAAAAACACTCCTTTCAGTGAGCAAAACCGAAAGGAGTGTTCCTTGTCGAACCATAGATTTTCTTTCAAATTGTATTATACAGGAAATTCTAAAAATGAATACTAAAAAATATGACTAATAAGTCAACTTTTCTCATCATTTTATTTCTGTTCACATGTTTATCCCGCTATTAATAGGTTTTAGCTCATTCCCTTCGAACGATGGTAATATATAGGATTTCAATTTTAAAAGGAGCTCTTCACATTCTGTGAAGAGCTCCTCTACTATTTCTTATAAAGTTTCAGAAGTAGTTTTTGCTTGCATGTGAAGTGCTAAGTAATCAGGTCCACCAGCTTTAGAGTCTGTACCAGACATGTTAAAGCCACCGAATGGTTGGTAACCTACGATTGCACCAGTACATCCACGGTTGAAGTATAAGTTACCAACGTGGAAGTCTTCGCGTGCTTTTTCAATATGGTCACGGTTGTTAGTAATAACAGCACCTGTTAAACCGTATTCCGTATTATTTGCAATTGCAAGTGCATGATCGAAGTCTTTCGCTTTACAGAATGCTACTACTGGTCCGAAGATTTCTTCTTTCATTAAGCGAGCATCTTCTGCAACGTCAGCAACGATTGTTGGTTGGATGAACCAGCCTTTAGAATCGTCTCCTTCGCCACCTGCTAAGATTCTACCTTCTTCTTTACCAATTGCAACATAGCTCATTACTTTATCGAATGCAGCTTGGTCATTAACAGGACCCATGTTTGTACCTAATACTGCTGGGTTAGCAACTGTTAATTCTTTTGTTAATTCAACAGCACGATTTAATACATGATCATATACATCTTCATGGATTACTGCACGAGAACATGCAGAACATTTTTGTCCTGAGAATCCGAATGCTGATGCAACGATAGACTTAGCTGCTAATTCAAGATCTGCTTCTTTATCAACAACGATTGTATCTTTACCGCCCATTTCAGCGATAACGCGTTTTAACCAAATTTGTCCTGGGTTTACTTTCGCTGCACGCTCATAGATGCGGATACCTACATCACGAGATCCCGTGAAGCTTACGAAACGTGTACGAGGATGATCTACTAAGTAGTCACCAACTTCAGAACCGTTACCTGGAACGAAGTTTACTACGCCAGCTGGTAAGCCAGCTTCTTCTAATACTTCCATAAATTTCGCTGCTACTACAGGAGTTGTACTAGCTGGTTTTAGTAATACTGTGTTACCAGAAACTAAAGCAGCTGTTGTCATACCTGCCATAATTGCGAATGGGAAGTTCCAAGGAGAAATGATAACACCTACTCCTAATGGAATGTAAGAGAAACGATTATATTCAATTGGACGGCTTTCTACTGGAATACCGTCTTTTAATTTTAACATTTGACGACCATAATATTCCATAAAATCGATTGCTTCTGCTGTATCAGCATCTGCCTCATTCCATGGCTTACCTGCTTCTTTTACAAGAATAGCAGAGAATTCATGTTTTCTGCGACGAACGATTGCTGCAGCACGGAATAAAATATCTGCACGCATTTCTGGCTTTGATTTTCTCCAAGTTTGGAATGTTTCATCCGCTACTTGCATTGCTTTTTCAGCTAACTCACGGCTTGCTTTTGAAACACGACCAACAAGTTCCTCTTTATTTGCAGGGTTTACAGAAACAATTTTGTCTTCTGTAGTGATTTTTTCTCCCCCAATAATTAATGGATAGTCTTGTCCAAGATAAGATTCTACTTTCTTTAAACCTTCTTCAAACGCTAATTTGTTAGCCTCCACTGAAAAATCTGTAAATGGCTCATGTTTGTATGCTACTACCATTTTTTTTAGCCTCCCCTTAGAAAAACGTTTACATTTTACAACATTATTCTACACGATAATTTAGATTTATTCAAATATTCCTAGACTTATATTTTAAAAATTAATAAATTTTTAAAATATAATAAAAAAAAGAGATTCATACATGCGTATGAATCTACAAAATATGAGTATATTCCAAAACATTTTTCCCGATCAATAATATAGTAACTAATAAAAATAAAGTCCTTACATATCCAACACCTTTTTGAACCGCAAACTTCGATCCAAAATAAGCACCTAAGATCATTGATAATCCCATGATAATACCGTATTCAAAATGAATTATATCTAAAAATAAAAAAGTAATTAAAGATACAATATTACTAACAAAGTTCAAAAGTTTTCCAGATGCTGCCGCTTGAATAAAATCCAGGCCAATTAATAAAAATGCAAAAATTAAAAACGACCCTGTCCCTGGTCCAAAAAATCCATCATAAAATCCTATCATTAAAATAGCAAAGAAAAATATTAATGTTTTTCTTTGCGTCATCTTCTTATAGGTAGACACACTTCCCCAATTCTTTTTTGCAATAATATAAATAGCAATAAATACCAACATTACAAGTACTAATGGGCGTAAAATATCCGGTGGAATAAATTTTACTACTAAAGCACCTGCAACAGCTCCAACAATAGTTAACGGGATTAACTTTCCTACAATTTTAAAATCAACTTTTCCTGATCGAATGAAATACATCGCACTCGTAAACGTCCCCATTGTTGCCGCTAATTTATTCGTTGCAATTGCCGAAGCTGGCGATAAGCCAACAAACATAAGTGCAGGAAGCGAAATTAACCCTCCTCCTCCAACAACGGAATCAATAAAAGCTGCTAAAAAACCGAATGCAATTAATAAAATAATGACTTGAAAACTTAATTCTTCCATGAGCTTTACCCCTTACCCCTATTTTTTACAACATTTTAAATTATAACAAAATTACATAAGAAAAAAAGCTGTTCCATAGAGGAACAGCCTTCATATTTAATCTAAAATCTTCACAAGTGGTTCATCTTGTTTTGCTTCACGTATAATAATAGCTTCTGGGCGTTCTACAGATTTAATCGTTACTTGTACTTTCATATAATTCGGGAAGTATTCCATAACAAGCCCTGCCACATATTGTGTAAAACCAACTATTTCAGCTTTTCCATTAAACTGGACAGGAATATCAAGCTTCATTTCTCTTAATTCATCATCTCTATACATACCAGTACCAATAACAGCTGTATAATCGCCTTGGAAATAATCGCTTAGTTTTGCCTTAAAGTTGGATACTCTTGCAAGGTCTTCACGTTTATTATCTGTTTTCGCTTGCTCTGATGGGAACAAATAATATTTTTCATTAATTTGTTTCCAATCTTCAACCGTTTCACTACCTTTTTCGGCATTTGCATAAGAAACAAAATTACCTGGCACGAGCGAAGACTTTGGAGCTTGGCGATAAATCGCAAATGTTATTGGAATATTTTTGGTTTCAGGTTCTTTTTGATGTATGACTTTCAAAATTTCTTGCGCCATTTTTTTCCCTTCAGCTAACATCTTTTCATCCGGGATTGCAGCTTCACGTGGATAACCATGCTCTTCGTTAAAATATTGAACAGAATTCATCGCTAATCCAACTACCATACCAACGCGTTCCTCGCCGTTATCGCCTTTTTTCACATAATAATCATGCTCTAAAATATTCGAAATATATATTGGATTTTTTTTATTTTTCACTTCTAGTGATTCGGATCCTGTTCCTAATGCAGGGTTTAATCCTATATTAGGAAATTTAACTGCATCTTTTTTTAATTTGTCCTCTAGTTCCTTTTGTTCAGCATCTGTACGTTTTCTTTTAACAAGCATCTGTATAGTTTGAGTATCTAGAGCTTTTCCGCCTTTTAAAAAATTATCTTTCGTACTAAATGATTCTTTTGCAATTCGCATTAACCCTGTTTCAAATTCATCTATATCAAGACGACTATTTAACCCTTGCACGACTAAACCACGTGCCTTTCCACCATCAAATGGAATAGTCGTCTTATAATATTCATCCGAAATAGCGTATTTTGGAACAACTGATTGTTCTTTTGCTTTCCCCGATTTCTCAGCCACTTTTTCATCTTTGTCGGCACCTGCACTACACCCACTTACAAGTAGGCCAAGGCTTAATACCGCTAATGCTATTTTTTTCATGGTAAGTTTGCACCTCTTACTTATTTAGCTCTTGTAAGAACCTCTCTTCATTCCAAACCTCAACATTATGTTTCTCCGCTTGTGCTAATTTCGAACCAGCCGCTTCACCTGCAACAACTAAATCCGTACTCTTACTAACACTTCCCGTTACTTTTCCACCTAATGCCTCAATCTTCTTCTTCGCTTCACTTCGCCCCATAACTTCTAGCTTACCTGTTAAAACAACCGTTTTTCCTGCGAAGTAAGATTCAACATTTTGTAAATCTGCAATTTTTATACCTTTGTATGTCATATTCACGCCATACTCTTTAAACTGCTGTAATAACTCTAATACATCTTCATTATCAAAATATGTCACAACAGATTGAGCCATTTTTTCGCCAATTTCATTAATTGCTTTTAGTTCTTCTTCCGTTGCTTTTACAAGCTCATCCATCGTTTCAAAGTGCTCTGCAAATGTACGTGCTGCTTTCGCTCCAACGTGGCGAATTCCAAGACCAAATAATAATCGCTCTAACGAGTTTTCTTTAGACTTTTCAATTGCTTGTATTAAGTTTGTTGCTGATTTTTCACCAAAACGTTCTAACTGTAATAATTGCTCTTTCGTCAATGCATATAAGTCAGCAAATGTACGAATATAATCTGCATCAAACAGTTGTGTAATGACACGTTCTCCAAGTCCATCAATATTCATTGCATTTCTTGAAACGAAATGGATTAACCCTTCTCGAATTTGAGCAGGACAAGTTGGATTTATACAACGAAGTGCTACTTCTTCTTCTAAACGAACAAGTTCACTCTCACATGCTGGACAATGAGTTGGCATGCGGTATTCTTCTTCCTCACCAGTACGCTTATCAAAAATAACGTTCACAACTTCAGGAATAATATCTCCAGCCTTCTTCACAACAACGTAGTCACCAATTCGAATGTCTTTTTCACGAATTAAATCTTCGTTATGTAAAGAAGCACGACGAACAATCGTACCAGCAACTCTCACTGGCTCTAGTTCTGCAGTCGGTGTTACAACTCCTGTTCGGCCAACACTTAATTCAATGCCTGTTAATCTCGTTACAACTTCTTCAGCCGGGAATTTATAAGCAATCGCCCATCTTGGACTCTTCGCTGTAGTTCCTAGACTTTCTTGAAGGGCAACATCATCTACTTTTATAACGATTCCATCAATCTCATAATCAAGATGCGGACGTTTTTCTTGCCATTCTTCTACATAAGCTATAACTTCTTCAATTGTTTCACATGTACGGCGATTTGGATTTGTCTTAAATCCAAGTTCACCTAAGAAATCAAGCGATTCACTATGTGATGGAATTGTTTTTTCTTCTACATTCGCAAGACCATACACAAACATAGATAAGTTACGCTTCGCTGCAATTTTCGGATCAAGTTGACGTATTGAACCTGCTGCTGCATTACGCGGATTCGCAAATACATCTTCTCCATTTTGCTCTTTTTCTTCATTTAGTTTAACGAATGAACGCTTCGGCATATAAGCTTCGCCTCGTGCTTCTAACGTTACTTCTTCATTTAAACGAAGTGGGATAGCTTTAATCGTTTTTAAATTTTGAGTAATATCTTCACCCGTTACACCATCACCACGTGTCGCCCCTTGAATGAAGCGTCCTTTTTCATAATGAAGCGAAACGGCAAGCCCGTCAATTTTTAATTCACATATATATCTTACATTCGCACCATCAATTCCTTGACGTACTCTTCTGTCGAAATCACGTAAATCTCCTTCGTTAAATGCATTTCCTAAACTTAACATTGGTGACTTATGTGTTACTTTTTCAAATATATCAAGAACAGTCCCCCCAACGCGAACGGAGGGAGAATCTTCACTCATAAACTCTGGGTTCTCTGCTTCTAATTTTATAAGCTCCTGCATATTACGGTCATATTCCGCATCAGAAACAGAAGGATTGTCTAATACGTGATATTGATAGTTAAATGTATTTAATAAATCACGCAGTTCTTCTATACGTTTTTTTGCTATCTCTTTTGACATATCCTCATTCCTTTCTATTGTTTCGTCACAGGTGCAAATTTTGCTAACAAACGTTTAACACCAATTGGGCTTGGGAATGCAATATCTAATTCTTTTGCATCACCTTCACCTTTTACACTTACAACTGTACCGACTCCCCATTTTTGGTGGGAAGCTTTATCTCCTACTGCCCAGCCAATTTGTTCGCCGCCTGTCGTCTTAGCTGCAGGGCGCGCGAAAGCTGAACGAGAGCGTGTTGTCGTTGTGATTGTCGTTTTGCCGCTACTTGCCGTTCTGCCTTTTGCACCAAACGATGTTTCACGCTTTGGCGCTGTTTCATTTAATGATTCCACTAGTTCTGTCGGGATTTCTGTAATGAATCGAGACGCAGCGTTCATACTTGTTCTACCAAATAAAGTACGCATTTGCGCGTTAGATAAATATAGCTCTTCTTCTGCACGGGTAATACCTACATAAGCAAGACGACGTTCTTCTTGCATTTCATCCTCTTCCATAAGAGAACGAGTATGAGGGAATATCCCTTCCTCTAAGCCAACAATAAAGACAACCGGGAACTCTAATCCTTTCGCTGAGTGCATCGTCATTAAAATAACTTCTTCACCAGCAGTTGGGTCTTCATCTACACGATCAATATCAGCAACAAGTGCTAAATCTGTTAAGAATGCAACAAGGCTCTTATCTTCGCTTTGAGATTCAAATGTTTGCGTAACAGATAAGAACTCGTCTAAGTTTTCTAAACGACCTTCCGCTTCTAAAGAACGTTCATTTTTCAACATATCGCGATAGCCTGTTTTTTCAATAACTTCTTCTACTAATTCTGTAACAGATAAATACTCTTGCATATTTACCCAGTTATTTAATAAATTCGCAAATTCTTTTACTGCCTTTGTAATTTTTGCACTTACTCCAACATGCTCAATTTCATCAAATACAGCAGTTAATGAAATTCCGTTTTGCACACCGTAATTAATAATTTTATCGATAGAAGTCGCACCAATACCACGCTTTGGCATGTTAATAATACGTGCAAAACTAATTTCATCATCTGGATTACCGATTAAACGTAAGTACGCCAAAATATCTTTAATCTCTTTACGATCGTAGAACTTCGTACCCCCGACAATTTTGTACGGAATGTTAGATTTAAGGAAAATCTCCTCGACCATACGAGACTGAGCATTCGTACGATATAACACTGCAAAATCAGTATATTTTCGTTTCCCCATTTGAATATCGTCACGAATTTTTTTCGCAACAAAATACGCTTCGTCCTTTTCAGTTGCAGCACGATAATACGAGATTTTACTTCCAACTTGATTGTCTGTCCATAATTTCTTCGGCTTACGATTCGTATTTTTTTCAATAACAGCATTCGCTGCATTTAAAATATTTTGTGACGAACGATAGTTTTGTTCTAACAAAATTACTTGTGCATTCTCATAGTCTTTTTCGAACGACAAAATGTTAGAAATATCTGCACCACGCCAGCGATAAATAGACTGGTCAGAGTCACCTACAACGCAAAGATTTTTAAAACGCGCTGCCAAATGTTTAACAAGAAGATATTGCGCTTTGTTCGTATCTTGATACTCATCAACGTGAATATATTGGAACTTACGCTGATAAAACTCTAATACTTCTGGAACACGTTCAAATAACTGAATCGTGGTCATAATTAAATCATCAAAGTCTAATGAATTATTTTTCAAAAGACGTTTTTGATACTCTGTGTATACATCGCTCGTTAATTTTTCATATGGATCAGCCATTGTAATTTTTTTTGCATATTTATCCGCAGATAACAGTTCATTTTTCGCATTACTAATACCCGCTAAAATAGAGCGCGGCTCAAATTTCTTCGGATCAATATTGCGCTCTTTCATAATTTTTTTGACTACAGTTAGCTGATCGCCTGAATCTAAGATTGTAAAGTTACGATTAATACCAATACGATCGATATCCCGTCGTAAAATACGTACACACATAGAGTGGAACGTCGAAATCCAAATATCTTCTGCTTCTGGTCCCACAAGTGTATCAATACGCTCACGCATTTCACGAGCTGCTTTATTTGTGAAGGTAATAGCTAGTACATTCCATGGTGCTACACCTTTTTCACCAAGTAAATACGCAATACGATGTGTTAACACACGTGTCTTACCACTACCTGCACCTGCCATTAATAGAAGTGGTCCATTCGTTGTTTGGACTGCTTTTTGTTGCTGTGGATTTAAACCGTTTAATAATCTATCTGTCATACTCATATACGCCTGCACCTACTCTCCTTTTACTGCTTTAACTGTTTTTAACGCCGATTTTATATCATCATAAATAATATTTCCAACAACTACTGTATCAGCATATTGTGCCATGTCTTTCGCCTGTTCTGCATTAGAAATACCACCGCCATAGTATAACTTAGCTTGTTTCAATTCTGCTTTTACATTTTTAACAAGTTCAACATCTCCATACGTACCGCTATATTCTAAATAAAATATCGGTAAATGTAATAACTTGTCTGCTAAACGAGCATATGCAATAACGTCATCTTCTGTTAAATCACATTTCGCTTCTGTAAGCTGGGCTACTTTCGCTTCTGGATTTAAAACACAATACCCTTCCATAAAAATTTCGTCCCAGTCCATAATATCCCCAAATTCTTTCAATGCCTCATGATGAACACCTGTTACCCATTCTACTTTTCGGCTATTTAAAACACTTGGGATGTAATAAAAATCAAATCCTGGTGTAATTGCTTCTACATCAGAAACCTCTAATACACAAGGAACTGCATATCTACGAATGCTAACTAGCATGTGTAATACGTTATCAATTGTAACTCCATCACTTCCGCCTACAATAACCGCATCAGTTCCAGACTCACAAATCATTTCTAAATGTTCATCGCTTAACTCCTTATTTGGATCAAGCTTAAATACATGTTTCCATCCGGAAATATCGTACATGAAAACACCCTTCCTTTTCTCTAGTTATATATATTTCTGTTCAAAATAACAGTTTATTTTCATCATTATTGTTTTAACTTCATCTTAAATATTTGTTTAAAACGGAGAATTAAGTTTGGAATTACCTCTTCCATATTTTTTAAACTAGAGGATTTAATTTTGAAGTTCCTTTTATGCATTCTTTCATTATAACAAAAAAAGTTACTTACACACACGCACATTCCAACATCTTTTTCCACGTCAAATGTTGGATTACATATCCCAAAAATCAAACGGGATACTAATAAAAGAAATAGTATTATCTATTTCAACTTTCATAAAAAGGAGTGTTTTTCTAATGAAGCAAAATATCGGGACAATAAACGCTCTAATTCGAATTACACTTGGGCTTGTCCTCTTCGGATGTAGTGCAACTAAACTTGTACGCAAGCCGTGGTGCACTTGGTCTAACATTTTTCTATGGATTGGTGCAATGAAAATTGCAGAAGGAATTGTTCGTTTCTGCCCTGTTGTTGAAATGTGGAAATTCGGAAAATACATGAATATGGGGGCATTTAAAATGCCTAGCATGAATTTTGCTGAAAAAGGACATGCTAAAGAAGAAGTGAATCAAACTTCCACTCATGACAAGCCAAAGTCAAAAGGAAGTTATGACGCTTCTGACAAAGAGATTGAGTCAGCGATTGAAAATATAATCCTGGCAAAACCGCTTTGAATCATTTGTCACGATGCAAGATGCTCTCAAAGGGACTTAGCTGCTGCAGTGGGCGGTTAAGTCTTCTTTATTTTACCATAAAACAGAACGTACATTCTCTTTTTTGACCTTAAAATGTATATAAAAGATATCAATCAATAAAATTCAGAAAATTAGGTGCATACCTCTTGCTTAAAATGATATAAAAGTGATATCATTTTTATATCAGGAGGCGATCATATGAAAGAAAAACAAGTATTTTATGTAAATGGTTTTCTCGGTATTATTGGAATTTTGATTTTAGCTGCTATCGGTGTATTTTTCCTTGCACAAGAAATTTTCATAGGAGCGGCACTAACTATTATATTATCCGCAGTTCTCGCTACAGGTATCGGTATTGTTCAACCGAATCAAGCGAAGGTTATTACGTTCTTCGGTAATTATTTAGGAACAATTCGTCAAAACGGTTTATTTTTAACGATTCCGTTCGCATTCCGTCAAACTGTATCTTTACGTGTTGAAAACTTTAACAGTAAAAAATTAAAAGTAAATGACGTTGATGGAAATCCAATTGAAATTGCAGCTGTTATCGTATATAAAGTTGTTGATTCTGCAAAAGCAATGTTTGGTGTTGAACATTATGATCGATTTGTAGAAATTCAAAGCGAAACGGCAATCCGCCATGTTGCAACAAAATATCCTTATGACAATTTCCAAGATGAAACCTGCGTTACGTTACGCGGAAATACTGAAGAAATCTCTGAAGAATTAAAACGTGAGTTAGAGGCGCGTCTTGAAATTGCTGGTGTAGAAGTATTAGAAACTCGTTTAACGCACTTAGCTTACGCAACAGAAATTGCCCATGCAATGCTACAACGCCAGCAAGCAAAAGCAGTATTAGCTGCTAGAAAAGAAATTGTTGAAGGTGCTGTGAAGATGGCGAAAGATTCCATCCATATGTTAGATGAAGAAGGCGTACTAGAACTCGATGACGAGCGTAAAGCAAATATGGTAAACAACTTATTAGTTGCCATCGTTTCAGATAAAGGTGCGCAACCAGTTATTAATACAGGAAGCCTATACTAAGGGCTATAAGTAATTATGGCTAAAAAGAAAAGCTTTCCATTACGTATTGATCCTGAATTACACGCAGTCATCGAAAAATGGGCAAATGATGAATTTCGTAGCGTCAATGCACACATCGAGTATTTACTTCGAGAAATGGCAAAGCAAAAAGGGAAATTAAAAAAAGATAAAGATGCATAAAAAATCCCGCTGATTCCTCAGCGGGATTTTTACATATTAACTTTTCGTCATCTCATGCCCAATTGCACGATATCCTATATCACTTCGATAAAATAGACCATCACTCTCAATTTTACCGATTTCTTTATATACTTTATCTTTTGCTTCTTGTAAACTATTTGCCTTACAAGCAACAAATAATACACGGCCACCGTTCGTTACAAAGTCCCCATGTTTCATTGCTGTACCTGCATGGAAAACAATCACATCTTGCAGTGCATCTAGTCCACTAATAATATCACCTTTTTTATATGCTTCTGGATATCCTTTAGAAGCAAGTACAACACCGATTACCGCTTCTTCTGACCATTGTAACGTTAGTTCACTTTCATCTAATACAGCGTTACATACGTCAACTAAATCATTTTCTAAGCGAGGTAATACAACTTCTGTTTCAGGATCACCGAAGCGTGCATTAAATTCAATTACCTTCGGACCATCATTTGTTAAAATAAGACCTGCGTATAAAATACCTGTAAACGAACGGTTTTCTGCAATCATCGCCTTAGCAGTTGGATGTAATACGGTTTGAATCGCTTCTTGAACTACTGATTCTGGAATTTGTGGTACTGGAGAATATGCACCCATTCCGCCCGTATTTGGACCTTTATCACCATCAAAAGCTCTTTTATGATCTTGGGCGATTACCATTGGATGTACAGTTGTTCCATTCACGAATGCCATTAATGAAAATTCTTGTCCATCTAAAAACTCTTCAATAACGACCTTCTTACTTGCCGCGCCGAATTTCACATCTTGTAGCATTTCTTTCACAGCTTGTAATGCCTCTTCAAGCGTCATTGCTACCGTTACCCCTTTACCCGCAGCTAGGCCGTCAGCTTTAATAACGATTGGTGCACCAACTTTTTGAATGTACTGTACCGCTTCTTCATAATCTGTAAAAGTTTCGTACGCCGCAGTTGGAATATCATACTTTTTCATAAGCTCTTTTGTAAAAGCTTTACTACCTTCAATAACAGCAGCCGCTTTATTCGGACCAAATACGCGAAGTCCCTCTTCTTTAAAACGATCAACAATTCCATTCATAAGTGGAATTTCTGGTCCAACGAAAGTTAACTCAATATTATTCTCTTTGGCAAATAAAACTAATGCATCAAAATCATTTTCATCAATATCAACTGGTATTGCAACATCTCTCATACCTTCATTACCTGGTGCTACATATACCTTTTCTACTTTTTCAGATTGTGCAAACTTCCAAGCTAAAGCATGCTCACGCCCACCGCGGCCAATTACTAAAACATTCATATTTCATCCCCCAATAATTAAATAAGTACAAACTAGAAGCTATGCTCCTAGTTTGCTTTTTCATATCAATAAAAGGTTATCTTGACCGGACTTTTTAAACATCCATATCAATAAAGGTTTA
>NZ_QPET01000020.1:0-47921 GCF_008368855.1 Bacillus sp. TE8-1
ACAGGCCCTTTCTTTCTATTAACGATTATCAATTGTTTCCGGATATAGATCGTGGTTCATCATGCGGTAATCAGCCATTTGTTCATACTTCGTCCCTGGGCGCCCGTAGTTGCAGTATGGATCAATTGAAATACCACCACGTGGTGTGAATTTCCCCCATACCTCAATATAACGTGGATCCATTAATTTAATTAAATCGTTCATAATAACGTTCATGCAATCTTCATGGAAATCACCGTGATTGCGGAAACTAAATAAATACAACTTTAAAGATTTACTCTCTACCATTTTTTGCTCTGGAATATAGCTAATATAAATTGTTGCAAAATCTGGTTGTCCTGTTTTCGGGCATAAACTTGTAAATTCAGGACAATTGAATTTTACAAAATAATCACGGTTTGGATGATTATTATCAAATACCTCTAATATTTCTGGGCTATATTCAAATAAATATTTTGTATTTTGATTCCCTAGTAATGTTACATCTTTTAAATCTTCATCTAATCTTCCTGTCATTTTAAACATCCCTTCTCGTTATACGCCGCGCTTATTTCCCCATACTAACGCATGAAGCTGAGGCAATACTTTTGCATCATTCATCTCTTTACAATTTACAGCTTTATCAATCAGCCATTCATACTTATCTAATAATTTTTTTATAAGCATCGCATCATCCACTGTTTTTGTATCATCGTTTCCTACTTGTAAGAAAAATGGTACCTTTGGATAACGTTCGTGCATCTTAACTGCATATTCAAAATCATGATCATCGAATACTACTACTTTTAAACTAATATCTTTTCCTGCTAGTTTCTGAATAATAGCATCTAACCTCTGAAAATCTGTTTTCATCGTTGAACTTGGTGGTTTTGGAGAAATTGTTATCTCATCAATTTGAAGTAACCAATCTTGCCATTTACTCCCTTGCGTTTCAATTGCCGTTCGCATTCCATTTTCTTTTAATATAGAAAGAAGAAACTCAATATTTTTCAGTAATGCCGGATTTCCACCTGAAATCGTAACATGAGAAAAATTTTCTCCTCCAATTGCAACAAGCTCATCCCAAATATCTTCTGGTGTCATCTGTCTAATTTGATCTTTAGCTGATCCATCCCACGTAAAAGCAGAATCACACCAAGCACAGCTATAATCACAACCAGCTGTACGGATAAACATTGTCTTTTGCCCTACAACCATTCCTTCACCTTGAATAGTCGGACCGAATATTTCTAAGACAGGGATTTTACTCATCAAGCATCCACTCCCGTCTTACTTCCGCATAACTAGTCGGCGTCTCAAATAGACGAACAAATTCAACGCGAGCTCCTTTATATTCGTTCACTCGATTCTCTTTTGTTAGTGCTTCTTCCATCTTTTCATAAATCCAAACGACCATATTTTCAGCAGTCGTATTCATTGCAGGTAACGTTTCGTTTAAATAACGATGATCTAGATAAATTTCTATTTCATTCTTCCAAATTTCTTTTATATCTCCAAAGTCAATTGCAAGACCTATTTCATTTACATATCCACTAATTCCAAATACAACTTTATATGTGTGACCATGTAAGTTTTTACATTTCCCTTCATAACAGTGTAAATGGTGTGCTGCATCAAATGTAAATTCCTTGCTGACCATTACTCTTTTATTATGGTATTTGAGTTGTTTACGCTGAATATCCTTGTCCATTTTTTGCAAATTCTCTACGATGCGAAATCCAAAAAAGTTATCCATTAGTTGTTCGCTCCTTCGCGTTCTTGTAGGTACGTATCTAATCCTGCTTTACGAAGTTGACATGCTGGACATTCACCGCAACCATCACCAATGATTCCGTTATAACATGTTAATGTTTTTTCTCGAACAAACTCAAATGCTCCAAGTTCATCTGATAATTTCCATGTTTCAGCCTTATCAATCCACATAAGTGGCGTGTGAATGACAAACGGGTAATCCATAGATAAATTTAAAGTAACATTTAACGATTTCACAAACACGTCACGGCAGTCTGGATAACCACTGAAATCAGTTTCACATACACCCGTTACAATATGACGTGCTCCAACTTGTTTTGCTAATACAGCAGCAAATGATAAGAAGAGTAAATTTCGTCCATCTACAAATGTCGATGGCAATTCACCTTCTTCATGTGTAATCTCCATATCCGTTCTCGTTAAAGCATTTGGAGCAAGTTGATTTAATAGACTCATATCTAGTACCGTATGCTTTATTCCTAGTTCTTTTGCAATTTCCGCTGCACAATCAATTTCTAGCTTATGACGTTGATTGTAATTAAACGTTACAGCTTCTACCTCTGCAAACTGCTCTATTGCCCAAAATAAACATGTCGTACTATCTTGTCCTCCACTAAAAACAACAACTGCTTTTTCTTTTTTCATTTCACTCATTCTCCTTCTCTACTATAAATAAGAAGAAAGAACGTTCTTGAACTGTCACAATAAAAAAACAAAACAATACCTAAGGATATTGTTGTTTCCATAGTTTTTTATAGAGGGAGTTCGCGAACCTCTCCCGCGCGGTGCACGGAATTTCTTCTTTCATTGACACAGCTTATTGTAACATATTGTATACTAGCGTAAAAATTTCTGATTTTTCAGCTATTTATTATTTCATTTCTTTCATTTTATAGTATGATTAATTTAATATAAGAAGAGAGGAGGCATCCCACTGAAACCCTTTATTATTTATCTCTTTTTAAATATATTATTCATCCTGATTACAATGCTCGTATATCATTTATTTTGGAATCAAAAAGGGAAACGCTCTCCTAAATTAAATTCAGCTATATTCATTGTACTCTGTTGCCTTGCTACCGTACTCTGTATTACATTTGCAGCAAAAACAAATAATGGTTTTCAATTTGATATGCGCCATATTGTATTAATTGTCGGTACATTAACGGGAGGGCCTATTGCAGGTGGTTCTATCTTAGTTGTATTAAACATATATCGCTTATTATTAGGTGGGATAGGTGTTTTCCCATCTCTTATCGGTTCTGTTCTTCTATTTATTGTTCTATTATTAACATATAAATTTTTCAATCGAACTTCTAATCGTATAAAAATAACACTTGCTATTATCTACAGTCTCACATACGGATTTAGTTGGATACCCTTCTTCCTTTCAAAGGTTACAAATAAGACTGATTATATACCGCATATTATTGTGTATGAATTATGTTCAATGCTTGGTACGATTCTAATTTTATATTTACTACACATATTACAAACTCAAGTTCGTCTCCAAAACGAACTTATAAATGCTGAAAAGTTTCATTTAATTGGTGAAATGGCAGCGTCTATCTCTCATGAAATTCGCAATCCATTAACTTCAACGAAAGGTTTTTTACAACTGTTACAATCAGATACATGCACTGAGCAGGAACGAAAATTATATATCGACATTGCCATTAATGGCATCGAACAAGCAAATCATGTTCTTACAGATTATTTAACCTTTGCTAAACCAAGCATTGAAAAAGAACAAACATTACAGTTAGAAGAAGAATTACTACATGCATTGTCGTTAATTACACCGCTTGCTAATTTAACAAATGTACGTACTCATTATATAAAGCAAAGCACTTCTTTTTTTATCGCTGGAGAAAAGCAAAAACTAAATCAATGTTTATTAAATATTTTAAAAAATTGCATTGAGGCTATGCCAAAAGGCGGTGACCTTTATTTCACATTAGTTCCTGATCATAAGCATATTCAGTTATATATAAAAGATACAGGAGTCGGTATGGATTCAGAACAAGTAAAACGTCTTGGTTCGCCCTTTTATTCAACGAAAGAAAAAGGTACTGGACTTGGAATGATGGTCGTATTCAGTGTTGTTCAAGCTATGAATGGAAAAATTGATATTATAAGTGAAAAAGGAATCGGTACAACCTTTTTATTAACTTTTCCACTCATACAAAAAACGTGATGAAATACTCATCACGTTTTTTCTGTTCCTTCAACTAATTCAGCAAAAGCTTTCACTTTTCCGTGCGGTTGTTGATTTTCTTTACGTGCTTTCCAGGCGCGCTCTTCTTCTCGCTTCTTCTTAGACATGTTTTTTCAACTCCTTCTTTTCTTTCTCCATGTAGTATTCCAAAATAAGAAAGAAAACTATGCACGTATCAAAAAAGAAGTGGTTTCCCACTTCTTCCACTTTAGCGTTGCAAAATTGCATGTTTCGCCTCTTTTAACTGCGTAAGATGTCTTTGTTCATGCAAATCAAGAAATTGAACCCATTGATACAAATTCAGATCATTAAAAACAGGATGCTTTAATCCATTTTCAAATAAATCTTTTTCATCTATAACACTATGAAGCGCGTGTAATAGTTCTTGGCGTGAATGTTCTAGTAATTGAATTCCTTGCTGTTTTTTCATTAAAGTTTCTGTTGGTTGCATTTGCTGAGGAGCTTCTCGTTTATGTGTGCGATCAAGCGTAAGTTGGAGGTCTTTAAATGGAGTCATGTTTCTTTCATTTTTTTGTAAAGCATATACAAGGGCAGACGTGACAGATTGTTCAACTAAATGCAAGTGGTGTAAAATTTGAATAATACTCCATTTATCACGGCGTGGCTTTACATTCACTTCTGTGTCATTTAACATTTCAATTTCTGATAATAGCGTGCTTCGAGTAGCCTGTAATGAGTTTACTAAACTTTCTAAACTTACATCCATATTAGATTGAAGCATACTTGTTCCCCCCTTTTGTTGGTGAAAAGAGGTGCTCCTTATTAGAAACACCCCTTCAGTATTCTGAATTTTCTTTTATTATCTCATCATTTTCCCATTATGTCGATGTTAAACATGTGAAAAAAGCGCATGTTTTTTACAATTTTGTGTCGTCAATCGCATGTAACCATGCTTCAATTTCTGTAATAACACTTTTCACACAGCCTTCAGCAAATGGTGATGTTAAATTTGCAACCTCTACTAATTCTAAGAACGATTTACTTCCACCTTGTTGGCACAGATTCACATAATCTTCCCACGCCTCTTGTCTATTATCTCTTGCACGTTTCCAAAATTGTAGCGCACAAATTTGAGCAAGCGTGTAATCAATATAATAGAACGGTGAGCTATAAATATGCCCTTGACGTTGCCAAAAACCACCGCGCTCTAAATAATCATTCTCCTCATAATCACGATGTGGTAAATATTTCTTCTCTATGTTACGCCATGCTGTCTTACGCTCTTCAGGTGATGCTTCAGGATTTTCATATACATAATGTTGATATTCATCAACAGATACACCATAAGGTAAAAACAGAAGTGCTGAACTTAAGTGAGAGAAGTAATATTTATCTGCATCTTCTTCAAAGAATAGCTTCATCCATGGCCATGTAAAGAATTCCATACTCATAGAGTGGATTTCACACGCCTCATATGTTGGCCAATTATATTCTGGAATTTCAAATTTACGACTTTCATATACTTGGAAGGCATGACCTGCTTCATGTGTTAATACATCAATGTCACCAGATGTTCCATTGAAGTTTGAGAAAATAAATGGCGCTTTATAATTCTCAATATATGTACAATATCCGCCACCAGCTTTTCCTTTTTTCGCAACTAAATCTAATAAATCATTATCTAGCATGAAATTGAAAAATTCATCTGTTTCAGCCGATAACTCTTTATACATTGTCTTTCCATGATCAACAATCCAATCCGCATCTCCTTTTGGAGTTGGGTTACCTGTAGCAAACTCAAAGTTTTCGTCGTAATAAGCTAACTTCTCTACACCGATACGTGCTTGTTGTCGCTTTCTTAATTCCGTTGTAACGGGAACGATATAATCTAGCACTTGCTGACGGTAATTAGCCACCATCTCCGCATTATAATCTGTACGGTACATTCTTGCATATCCAAGTTCAACAAAGTTTTTGAAACCTAAAGATTTTGCGATTTTCGTTCTCACTTTAACAAGCTCATCATAAATACGATCTAGTTCTTCCTCATTTCCAGCTAAAAATCCGTAGTATGCTTCACTTGCTGCTTTACGTTCGCTTCTTTCTTTTCCTTGCATAAACGGAATCAGTTGCGATAACGTTCTTTCTTCTCCAGCAAAGTCAATTTTTGCAGATGCTAATAACTGTGTATATTGCGATGATAATTTATTTTCTAATTGTAAATCTTTCACGACTTCATCTGAATATGTTTTTAAATCACATTCTGCTAGAGCAAATAATTGTTTTCCATAATACGCCTCTAATTCTTCACGAAATGGAGAATTAATGAGTGCCTTATAATATTTTGTACCATATCCTTGTACAACTGGAGAGAATTCATCAAAGAAATTCTGCTCCTCCTTATAAAAAGTATCCGTCGTATCAACAGAATGGCGAATGTAACAAAGGTTTCCCATTGTACCAAAATCGTTGCGAATCTCATTAATTGAATGAATGACTTGTTTTTGTTCTTCTACAGTTTTTGCGTTATCAAACTTCTCTAAAGCAACAGTAAATTTCTCTTTTAACTCTTCAATATTTGGGCGTTTATATTCATAGTCTTTAAATGACATGAACGAGCCTCCTCTCCATTACATACCTTTATTATAATTCAATACGTATTCTTGAATTCCCTCTTAATTTTCAACAAATTTCGGCAGTGACTGCCCTGAGTTCATTACAAATAAAAAAGCCTTGGATTTATTTATCCAAAGCTCCTTTGGAACATATTATTTTTCATACTTCCCAATTTTTTTTAATAAATCAAGTAATTCATCTTTTTCATCTTTCGTTAACATTTCAAAAGACTGATGTATAACTTTCTCATGCCCCGGAAAAATAGAAGCAATAAAGTTCTCGCCAGACTCAGTTAATTGCGCGTAAATAACACGTCTGTCATTCGGACATGGAATTCTCTTTACTAATCCCTTTTTCTCCAGCTTATCTACAACATATGTAATGCTGCCACTAGCTATTAAAATACGCTCACCAATTTGCTGAAGTGGTTGACCGCCTTTATGATATAGCAGTTCTAATACAGCAAATTCAGTTGGATTTAATCCGTTACTTTGTATAGATTTATTTGTAGTATCCATAACAGAACGATGTACACGAGATAATGCAATAAATACTTTTAAAGATTGAGAAATATCTTCTCGTTCATTATTTGATGTCATACAACTTTCAACCCTTCACTTAAATTCTCAGCAATAAAAAGAAAATGCCACTTCATACTTCATGTGAATTCCGAATGAGCATTCACTCATCCATTTCCTCTCCCCTAATATATTAAGAATCATTCTTGAATAAAAACATGACAATTTTAACATAGTTTATATATAATGATAATAAAAAAAGAAGGAGTACCACATTTGAAAGTCAAATTCCAAAGCATAATTGTATATATATTGCTTGTTATCCTACCGACAATAGGGATTGGTGCTACATTTTATTCGTATCATACATATAAAATGAAACAGGAAAACAAATTATCTGCTCATACAGTTCTCTTTTTATATAGAGATTATTTGGATCATCATCTTGGTGAAGCAATTTCTGCTTTAGACATGCTTGCAAAAGTTGTAGGCACCGAGACTGGTAATATAAATGGCATTAAACAAATTGTACATGATACAGATGGAAACGATGCACGCTTTTCTGGTCTATATTACGCTACACCAGAAGGAGTCATTACAATCGCATCTGAAGATGAATCAAAGCCTATAGATGTTTCAGACCGTAAATATATTCAAGACGCGCTCCAAACTAAAAAAACCACTGTATCATCAGTCATTACTGATCGCGTTCTTGGACATAAAGCTATTATAATTGCTGCCCCCATATTTAATAAACAGAAGGAGCTCTCAGGATTATTATTAGCTAGTTTACGCTTTGATTACATTTCATCTTCTTTAAATGCCATTAAACCACAATACCATTTTGAGGTAACTGATAAACATGATGTAGTTTTTCTAACCGATGATAATAACGACACAAGTGATACGCATTCTAATATGCTTACTACCCCACTCCAAAGATTAAATTGGAAGGTCTCTGTTTCTCCATTACCTATTCATCAAAAAACCTTATACCAGTGGGTTACAATAGAGTGTATAGCTACTTTATTTTTAATGTCTATTTTATTTTTACTTGCTCAATATATTTTGTTAAAACGGCAAACAAAACTTGAAAGACAACAAAATGAACTACAGAAAATTGAATTAGTTGGAACTTTTGCAGCGAGTACAGCACACGAAATCCGTAATCCTCTTACTGGAATTAAAGGGCTCGTCGCTCTATTAAAAGAGAAATATAAAGATGAGCAAGATCAGTTCTACTTTTCCGTAATTGAACAAGAAATAGAGCGAATCAATGAAATTGTAAGTGAATTTCTTATTCTCGGAAAGCCAACCGCCATCATCGAACAAACGTATGATGTAAGAACAATTCTAAATGAGGTAGCATTAATTATTCAATCTGAGGCGAATTTACATAACATTGTATTCCATTTACATTTGCCAGACCATCCTGTTCATATCCGTTGTTCGAAAGACCATATGAAACAAGTGGTTTTAAACATTACAAAAAATGCAATTGAGGCCATGACTTCTAGTGATACACTAACCATTGTAGTAAAAAACAATGAAACACACGCACAATTGCAGATTATAGATACTGGAAAAGGGATTCCGCAACATATTCAAAAACACCTCTTTCATCCGTTCTTTACTAATAAAGATACTGGAACAGGTCTTGGACTTGTCATATGTAAACGAATTGTAGAGATGTATAATGGGCATATTTTTATTGACAGTACAGAAAACGAAGGAACAACAGTTCATATCGAAATTCCGTTACACATGGTATAATTATCCTTATCCTATAAGGGTAATTATACTTATTTCATAAAACCAGCCACAAGCATTCGCCAAAAATTATTTGATTTTCCTTCATACCCGATTTGGAAAATAGGTATTTTTATAATTGAAAACCATTTCGGTGTTTGTTTTTCTTTATAACATTGATATTGTAAAATAAGCTTGTCCAATTCTTGACTAACTTGAATTGTCTCCCTACTATTTAGCCCACTTGTTAATCCTAGTTGAATCATTTCTTCACGTTTCATATGAATATCACGTGAAAGCTTTTCTAATGTGTACTTCCTTTTTACAGTAAACATCCATATCCCCCTTATTATACTTCCATGCTCTTAACTTCACTTCTCCATTGACTTTTTTAACTACTTAATCATATGCAAATTTGAAGAATCAGAAAATTTAACATTTTCTCCCTGTAATTTACAAATCTTTACCCTCACTTTGAGAATTATTACAAATTATTCTATCTTTGTAAATACATTCGCAATAATAGACATTTTTTTCATCTTGTTTTTTTATAAATTCTACGTAAACCGGGGATTCTTAATTTTCCATCTACTTTTCTTCGACATTTTTTGTTTAATTTATATAAAAAAGCAAAACATAATGATGATTGATAAAGTGAAACTTTAATCAGTGTTTTTTGTTCAGCCCCCACTGATTATTAGCATTCACCAATCGGGCGTTTATAGGCAGTGGGTCTCCCACCTATCCAGCCCAATGTTGAGGTGGGAGTCTTACTCCCCACAAATAGCGGGATAACAATAGAAAGGAAATATTTATATGCGAAAATATACGATTGCATTATTCATCATTGTTTTGTTTTTACCGTCCTTCTTATTTCCTATTCAAGCAAATGCTCATACGAATAAAGTTGCTATTGTCATTGATGATTTCAGAAATAATATGAAGGGGACTAATCAAATGTTATCACTTCCCATTCCACTCACTGTTGCTGTTATGCCTTTTCTTCCTTCCACAAAAGAAGATGCAATAGCTGCCCATAAGAAAGGCCATGAAGTTATTATACATATGCCAATGGAACCTATAAAAGGTAAAAAAGAATGGCTTGGGCCGAAAGCAATTACAACTGATTTAAGCGATGAAGAAATAAACAACCGACTTGAACAAGCGATTCAAGAAGTACCGCATGCAATTGGAATGAACAATCATATGGGGTCAAAAGTAACAGCGGATGAAAGAATTGTTCGCCTTATACTTGCTGCTTGTAAAAAACACGGTTTATTTTACTTAGATAGTAAAACGAATCCTAATAGTGTCGTCCCAAAAATCGGAAAAGAATTAGGAGTTCCTATTATTGAAAACCAACTATTTTTTGATGATGTGTATACAGCAGGACATATTTCAAAACAAGCCCAATTACTCATCAAAAAAATTCAAGAAAAACCTATTATGGTAGCTATCGGGCATGTGGGCCCTCCAGGTGAAATTACATCACGCGTTATTGAAACTTCTATCCCTAAAATTCGTGAGCATGCAGACTTTATTTTCTTATCTGATCTAGCATTATCCCCGCCTCCTGTTTCAAAATAAAGTTCATTACTCACATATAATCAGCCCTAACCAATTGGGCTTTTATGGGCAATCCGTCCCCCCACTTAACTTCTTTACTTGCGCTGAATTTTGAGGCTCGGATTTTACTGCCCACAAATGGCGGGACAAAAAAGTACCTATCTATATATAACAGATAGGTACTTTTTTTAACTTAAATATAATCTACATGACTCACTCTGAATCCTTTTTTCTCTATTTTTCCGATTAATTGCTTTAATCTTGTTTCATCTAACTCATCTGATATATTTACAATAACGCGGCGGATATATTGATCACCGTTATCTAACGTAAATAGGCCACCGATATTATATGCTTTTAACAATGTCCCAAGCTCTTTAATCGTTCCCTTACAATCTTGTGTTGCAATTGTTAATATATAACCACCTGTTCGCATACCAAATGAATCTTCAATAACATCAAATATATTCGAATGCGTTAACATCCCGACAAATTCATTATAATCATTTAGCACGGCTAAAAACGGAAGCCGACGAATTACATAAAAAGCTCTGAAGAATGAATCCTTTTCAAAAATAAATGCATTGGAATCATCAAGCATATCCCCTGCACTTACATGCTCTAATCCGCTATTGCATTTTTTTTCTAATAAATCTACTTTATAAATAATCCCCGTGAATTTCTTCTCATCTTCTGCTAATACCGGGATGGCTCGAAATCCCGTTTCGTTCATCATTTGTAGTGCCTCTTCACCAGAATCATTTATCTTGCAAAATGTTACTTGCTGCTTTGGCAGAAAATGATATTTAACTCGCAAAATATGTTCCTCCTTACATGTCAACATGTAATCTATATATAATAAGGAGACCTATATTTTATGAGTGAAATTATTTTTAAAACGCTTTCATTTATTTATTAACTTGTATCCATATCACATCCATTTTTATATAACAGAGCTCCTTGCACCCTTAATCATTAATAACTTTACATGATAGTTCATTAAATATTCTATACCCTCTAGCCATTTTTTCGCTTCTTCTGGCGTTTTTCCCCACACAATCATGCCGTAATTATGAACAAGAACTACTCCTCCACCTTCAATGAAATTCGGAACATTGCTTTCTAATAAATCAGCGAATTTTTTTTCATCTTCTACAATTGGAATTGTCATTTCTGTTATACCTTCTTTTCCGAAAACACGCTCCACACTGCGTTTATCGAACGTTACTTCTCCTTCTTCCCCATATAACTCTGATATTAAATGACTATCTACAGTCTGCACTTGTAAAATACATCCTGCACTACTTTTTTTATAAATATCCGCATGCATAAATGACTCTGCAGCTGGTTTTTCTTCATTTTCAAATACTGACTCGCACATGCAATTTACGACAATAAAATCTTCTTCCGAAAATAGCCCTTTATCTCTTCCCTCAACATTTACTAAAAATGTTAACGGCTCTTTTGACGTACATAGCGATAAGCTAATTTTGGTACCATAAAACCAATCACGAAGTGCCAATTCAGATTTCACATCTTTTAATTCATTCCATTTCTTCAGAAAAAATAACATTTCGTCACCCCCGGCATAATATTCATATAAGGTTCGAATCCTTTCTATGTAAAAGGAATATTTTTTGATTATTCTAAAAATTTAATTGAATTATCACATGAGAACGCTTTTTTGTCAATATAGTTTCGTGGTTCTTCTTTAAAATAGGCTATTCATATGTCTATACTCCTATCTATTTCCTATTTCATTTTGCACATAAAAAATACGCTATTCTTTAATTAAAGAATAGCGTATTTTCCTCATTTTTTATTCCGCATTAACGGGCAGCCCGATTGGTGAGGGCTACTAATCAGTGGGAATGAACAAAACCCCCACTGAATAAAGTTTCACTTTATTTCTTTATTGCATTATACAAAAACTGTGCGTATTGTTCACGTGTTACGAAATTATCTCCTAAAAAATTCCCTTCCCCGTCGCCTTTTGATATTTTATTATCCACTAAAGCTTTCACATATCCTTTCGCCCAATGGCCATTTGGTACATCTTTAAAATTCTCTGCACTATTTTCATTTTCTTTTAACTGAAATACTCTTTGTAGTACTACTGACATTTCATATCGAGTTAATACTCCATCCGGACGGAACATACCATTTCCATAGCCTGTCATAATTCCAGCTTGAACCACTGCATCAATAGCCGTTTCATACATATTTCCTTTCGTATCTGTAAATGCCGTTTTTTGTTCTAGATTATTTTCTAATTTTAAATATCTTTGTATTAGAAGTGCTACTTGTCCACGAGTAATGTTATCACCAAATCCAAATTCACCATTTCCATAGCCTATAAATAATTTTTCTTTCGCTAAGTAATTAATTGCTTCTTCTGACCAATGTCCCTTTGGTACATCTTTAAATTCTACCACTTCTGTTTTCTCATCTTCTTTAGATGTATTACCGTCTTTACTTTCTACTACATTTTGAATAACAGATCCTGTAAAGAAGATTCCTGTATCCGCGAATGGATCTTTCACACCAAATTCATATACTTTCTCACCTGGTGTACTCCATTTCACTACACCATTACTATACGTACCATTATCGCTCTTCAGACGGATTTTCGTAGAAATCTCACCATCTTTTTCATATATAGGTACTTTTACTTCTTTATTTACTTCTGTTTCCTCTAAAAATACTTTTTGATTTTGGACATTAATATAAGCCGTCTTACTTAGTTCTATAACTGGTCGGACATCACGGATTTCATTTGCAACAAAACTTAGAAATACTAATTTTTTTAAATTACTAACTGGTGATAAGTCTGAAATATAATTCGCTTCTAAATCAAGCTTTTGTAAGTTTACTAAACTTGATAATGGAGTAATATCTTTTAACTCGTTGTTGGGTAAGTTTAAAATTTTCAACTGTGTCATCTTACTTAGAGGAGTAACATCTGTTATTTCATTTTTCCCTATCCATAGCTCTTGTAATTGATTCAATTGATCAATGCCTGATAAATCTTTCACTTTATTACGTGTTAATACTAAATCTTTTAACGGTAACGTATAAAGCGGTTTAATATCTTCAATTTGATTACCTGCTAAAGTTAAGTATGTTACATTTTTCAAATTGCTTAATGGAGCAACGTTCGTAATTTTATTATTTGCTAAATTCAAGTAATCTAGTTGTTCCATTTTCGCTAATGCTGTTACATCTTCTATTTGGTTGCCTGATAGAAATAAACTTTTTACATTTTTCATTTCAGTTAGTGGTGCAACGTTTGTAATTTTATTATTACTTAAATCAAGGGATTCTAAATTATCCATCTTAACAAGTGGCGTTACATCTGCAAATTCATTACCACGCAAAGCTAAATGATTTAATTGCTTTAAGTTCGCAAAGAACGACGGATCCTTTATCTTCGCATTCGCAACTGTTAAAGATTTTAAATTTGGCATATATTTTAATGCACTATAATCAAGTATCTCATTTGTATTTAAAAACAAATCCTTTACTTGTAATAAATCTTCTTTCGTAATTGGTGTATTTAAATCTTTTCTATTAAATACTTTTTTATTAACAAGCTCTCTTAATTTGTTATCTGTTATCATATTTTGATTATCAACTGGATTATCCGTTTCCGTATTTCCTGAATTAGAGTTATCATCTGGTTTCTCTGTTTCTTTGTTACCTACAGTTGGATCTTTAATTTCAAATTGAACTTGATATTTGTGATCATATCCAATAGCTGGAATAAGTATATGCATTTGCATATTGTGCTTCTTCTCAAACTCGCCAATTTCAAATTGAACTACCTTCGTTCCATTCTTCCTCTTATCTTCTGACAAAACCTTCACATCATGAAATACACCAGGCTGGTTTTTATCTTCTATTCTAAGATATTGAAAATAATCGCTATCTTGCATTGTTACAGTGACAATTTTTTTGCCAGCTGCAATCGTTACTTTAGGATCTTTTATATATTGAGAAACCATAGATGGCTCATCTTTTTGGTCCTTATATATTTTAATCTCAGTATCATACGTGCGATCACTCGCTGCTGCTACCGATTGATTTGCTTCAACTTTTAATGCCGCTAATGCTGGAGTAGAGTACGTAGCAAATGGAATCGCTAATGTTGTCGCTACTACTAGCGCCTTCATATAATTTTTTTTCAAAATAATATCCCCTATCATATATAATTTTCACAATTGATAACATTTATCAATTAATCACAAATAAATGATAATGAATATCATTATCATTGTCAATGAGAATATTACATTAAATTTATATTTTTAAAGGTACAAAATAAAAAAGCCCTTTATTCAAAGGGCTTTTTTACCTATCGTATGAAGAATTTCACTTTTTTCCTTCTCATTGATGACACCTATTTTTTGCAAAATATTCGCGTACAATACAAGTTTATTATATATTCGTTCTGACATGTTCTCCCTTCTTTCCTTCGACCAACTTTTTTTGTATTGGTAAATTATATGAAAGAGGTGAGAAAATGTGTCCACTTTTTGCATAACTGCAAATCTTTTATTTTACGATTTACAGATAATAAAACTCCCTCCTAAAAATTAGGTGGGAGTTTATGTGCTTTCACTGTATTTAACAAACTGTCCACTGAATATTATGCTTCATAAGTTCTTCTTCAAAGCTATATGGCATTTTTTTATCACAAATTACGTGTTGAATACGCGAAATTGCTGCTATACGATAATTCCCTTTCACGCCTACCTTCGTATGATCACATAAAATATATGTTTTCTCAGCTAATTTCATCATCGCCTCTGACAATTTCGCTTTCTCTAATTCAAAGCTGGAAACTCCAAAACTAGGTAATAACCCATCAATCGAAACAAACGCTTTATGAAAATGGAATTGCTGTATGACTTGCTGAGAAATAGACCCTGATACACGCGAATGCTTTGGAGATACTTTTCCACCTATAAATAAAACTTCACCATGAAACATCTTTTTATTAATAGAAGAAATTAATTGTGTTGCGACTGGAAATGAACTTGTTACAATTGTTAAGTTCTTACGATGAACAAGGTATGGAACCATCTGAAGCGGTGTACTTCCATCATCAATTGCAATGACATCACCATCTTCTACAAATGTCGCTGCTTTATAACCAATTCTTTTCTTCTCTTCTATATGTAGCATTTCTCTTTCTAACATTGGTGCCTCTACTCCAGCGCCTGGAAGTTGAACAGCTCCACCATACACTTTTTTCAGCTTCTTTTCACGATCTAATTCTTCTAAATATCGACGAATCGTTTCTGTTGATACAGCAAATTCTCTCGCTAATTCTGAGACCTTTACTTTCCCTTTAAATTCTACCTTTTCAAGAATGGTTCGCTTTCTTTCTTCTCCTACTACAGACATAGCTTCACCTCATTTATATCTCCCTTATAAACTTCCTTACTTATACAAAGTTATAATTTTCTTTATAAGTAGAAACTTCTTCATGAATATGAATACCGCGCTTTGCTAGCTCATCAAAAATCAATTGTGGATTTTCAAAGGCTTCTTCAGGCGTAACAACACCCACCCTATTTACATTTCCATTTGCAATTAACTCTGTAGCAACCCCAAATGGAATACCGACGTTTCTCGTATACGCTCTTAATTTTTCCCATCCTACAACAGAACCATCAGATAACGGATGTGTATGATATAACACATGTCTTTGCTTCTCATTATTTTTCATACCTATTACTTCTACATGAAGTGCATAACCATAAAGCTCTGTTTCTTGACCTTCTTTCGATTGCAATAAATACTGCGAAATACAATCCATAATTCCTATTTCTTTCCCGTTTATTTCAATCTGATCATTACGCAATATGCCGTAATCATATAAAGCACGTACAAGTTGCATATTTTGCTTTGGCCAAGTTCCTCTCGTCTCTATCAGTTTGACACCTTTATTTTCTAGTGCCTTTGCTAACGTAATCGTTTCAGAATGCGGAATGATATACTGTGTTGCCTTACCATAAGGCGCTGGCAATTCTATTTCTCTCGGACGCGCAAACGGAAGTACTTGCTTAAATTCACCATCTTCATACACTATACGCGATGATAAATGTGGATCATATTCATATGTCGTTGTCTCTGTAATTGAAGCAGAAAAAGCAATCGGACGATACGAACCGTGACTTACACGGACGGACTCTACAGTATCCAGTTGATTTGCTGCATGCATTGCCATCATTTGCGTTACACCTGGCGTCATGCCAAATCCAGGTAAACATGTTTTTTCATTTTGAACAAATATAGCATGCGATTCATTTTCTTCACCAAATCCATTTAAGTTCACACCGTGACAGCCTGCTTCTGCAATACAGCGAGTCGACAATCCGTTTAGCTTTATCGTCGTACCGTCCATTACAATGTCATAACCTTTCATTTTTGCAACCGTATCCTCGTGATTCGTTACATCTACTTTTACAAAATCAACACGAGGATCGTTGAGCCATTCTACTACTTTACGGCCCTCTTCCTCGTTAAAATCGGCTACAGTAATCGTCTCAAAAGATGAAAATTGAACTAAATCCAAAATAGCTTCACGACAAATTTTACCTGCTCCACCTAAGCAAAATACTTTCACCCAATAACAGCTCCTTTAGCAATACAATCAACTAAGCGATTAATATCTTCTTCATGTACATCACCGATATTTCCAATGCGGAACGTATCTACTTTCGAAATTTTCCCAGGGTAAATAACAAATCCATAACGCTTTAATTCATTATATAACTGTTGAAACTCAAACCCCTCTTTTGGATAAATGAAAGATGTAATAATAGGAGATTGATATTTCTTATCTACTAGTGGCTTAAATCCGATTTCTCCCATTCTATTCACTAGTAGTTTTTGATTGTTGTAATATCGATTGTAACGCGCTCTTACTCCACCTTCTTTTTCTAGCTCAAGTAGCGCTTGATAAAAAGCATGTACAACATGTGTAGGTGAAGTAAAACGCCATTTCCCATTTTGTTTTTCCATCGTTTCCCACTGATCATATAAATCAAGAGATAAAGAGAGTCCTTGCCCTTTACACTTCAATAATTCATCACGTTTTGCGATTACAAATCCGAATCCAGGAACCCCTTGAATACACTTATTTGCACTACTAATTAAAAAATCAATTTGTAAATCAGCAATGTCTATTTCAATCCCGCCGAAACTACTCATCGCATCAACAATTGTAACCTTTCCATACTGTTGTCCTAATTTACATACATCTACAATTGGATTTATAATTCCTGTCGTTGTTTCACAATGAACAACTGCAATATGCGTAATCTCTTTATCTTCTTGCAATAACTTTTCTACTTCTACAATATTAGTAGGTTCCCACTCTTCTGTTTGACTGATCACTACATCAATCTGTAACATCTCTGCCATTTGCACAATTCGCTTACCGTACGCACCATTTGTACAAACTAGAAGCTTCCCATTTGCCGGAATAACAGAACCAATTACTGCTTCAACTGAAAACGTACCGCTTCCTTGCATTAACACTGTTGTATATTTCTCTTCTTCCTTCGTCGCTAACGATACAAGTTTAGCTCTTACTTCTTGCACCATCGTATTATATTCATCATCCCACGTACACCAATCGTATAGCATAACTTCTTTTACTGATTTTGTTGTCGTTAATGGTCCTGGTGTTAATAATAAGTAGTGATTTTCATTCATGATCCCGTGCCCCTTTTATGAAATAATAAGTTCTTGTTTCTCGATATGTTCCATTACGTTTTCGAGCTCCTGCATCGTTTCAATCGTAAAATGAGCCCCATTTTCAACAAACCGATTACGAACTATTTCTATTTTTTCACGAAGCTCTACCGAATCCATACTCTCCACTTCCTCTTCCGTTAAACCAAGCTCACTACTTCCAAGAATTACACCAACTGTCCACATTCCAGCATTTCTACCTTCTTTCATATCTGATACTGTGTCCCCTACTTTTATCATATGGTTCATCGGATACACACCAAGTTCCATTGCATTTTTATAGCACATCCATGGATATGGACGGCCTGCTGGAACATCATCTGGCGTAACAAGAAAATCAGGTTTATATCCTTGTAACGCTGCTTCCTTTGCTACAATTTCCATCATTTCTCTCGTATAGCCCGTTGTTGAACCGATTTTAATGCCTCTCTCACGTAAAGAAGCGATTACTTCTTTTACCCCATCAATCGGCGTAGCATAACTTGGTAAAATAGAAAAGAGAATTTCTTCAAACTCTTCATACATCTCATGAATGTCTGCTTCTGTTGGTAATTGACCGAAGACACGCTTCCACTCATCCGCAATACGAGGCATTTCTGTTAGTGCCCTTACATGATCTATTTTTAATAATCCCATTGGCTTACGTGCTTCTTCTGCTGTAATTTCAACGCCGCGTTTTTGAAAAATCTTCATGAATACTTCTAGCGGTGCAAAACATCCGTAATCAACCGTCGTACCTGCCCAATCAAAAATAACTGCTTCAATTTTCATTCTGTCCATCACCCTTCTTACTTATCTTTTTTGCCATTGTGAAGTTCGGTTACGAAGTGCTTTCGTTCCCCATTCATATACAACTCTCACTACAATATTTGTAACAACAATAAGTACACTCATTGCAGCTGCTGGCGCTACATTTCCTGCATCATCCATATTTACGATTGATACGGCAGCTAGTTTAAAATCAGCTGCATATAGGAATACAACTGCCGATACAGTTACCATTGAATTTACGAAGTAGTACATTACCATTTCTAAAATTGCTGGTAAACACATTGGTACTGTTACTCGGAAGAATGTTTTATAAAACGGAATACCCATCGACTGCGAAACAAGCTCAAACTCTCGGTCTAATTTCTTTAAGGCAGTCGTTGCCGTGACAAATGTTACAGAATAAAAATGAATGATATTTACTAGTACTAATACAGCGATTGTTCCGTATAAAGAATGAAACGGATTCGTTACTGATAGTCCAAGAATTTGAATCGTTGGTTGACTAAAGAAAAAGACATATCCTAATCCGAGTACTAAACCTGGTATCGCTAACGGCACTATAGAGAAAAAGTAACCTGTTTTTCTGAAAAATTGTAGCTGGTCTATTTTCTCAATTGCATATGCGAATGCAAATGTTAAAATCGCCCCAATAACTGCTGTAACTGCTGAAACAATTACGCTATTTTTAAATGCTTCAAGTCCATCTCCTGTTAAACTTGAAAAATTAAAATGCTCAAATGTAAAACTCATATTATATGGCCATACTTTCACACTTGCAGCAATACCAACTGCAACAAATAATAGAATGATCATAAGGGTAATCACACTACAATATATGAATGAAATTACATCTCTTTTCTTATTAGCTATTTTTCTGTACGGTACTGCTTTTGAAGATAAGAAATTCGCCTGCTTTCTTTGCGTAATACGATCAACTACAAATGCGAATATAGCTGGGATTAATAAAATCATTCCGACAGTTGCACCCATCGGCATATTTTGCTGTCCAATTACTTGTTTGTATACGTCAGTAGCAAGCACATTATATTGCCCACCAACAATTTTTGGTGCCCCAAAATCAGTAAAACTAAGTGTAAACACAACAAACATTGCACTAATTAATCCGTACTTTACACTAGGTAAAGTAACCGTGAAAAATTGCTTTGTTTTACTGGCTCCTAACATATTAGAAGCTTCATATAAACGATAATCAGATCCTTGAAAGGCAATTAGCAATATGAGAAAGGCTTGCGGAAATGTATACATAACTTCAGCTATTACAATTCCTACTGGTCCATATAAAGGGATTTGTATACCTTCAAATAAACCAAACATTCCTTTCGTTACTAGCCCTTGATTACCAAATAAATATGTAAGTGCTATACCGTGCATCATCGTTGGTGCAAACAATGGTAATAACGCTACATACTGAAATACGCGCTTTCCAAAAACATTCGTACGGGCAATTGCATATGCGTAAACGAATGCGATTGCAACTGAAATAATTGTTGTTGCGCCCGAAATCCATACTGTATTTTGTAAAGACTGAACTAAAGTTGGTGTTGTGAAATATTTACTGAAATTCGATAAACCAACGAAAACTCCATCTTTATTATAAAAAGCTTGTGTAAATAGTTGTAATAGCGGTAATACAAGTATGATAAGGAAAGAAAAAATCATACCGATAATTACGAGCCTTTGGATCCATTCCTCTTTCCCTATACTTCTCTTAATCTTTTTTTTCGTACTTTCTACCTTATAGTTTTCTAACATCTCCATCTATACAATGACCTTCTTTCCATATGACAACATATGATTTTCTGAGAAAGAGATTTGAATCGGCTTTCCTTTTCTAATAGCCGTTGCTTCTACTTCTGATGCTAATATATCCACTACAATTTTCTCATTATAAAGGTGTGTGTTTTCTTCTAAGACTCGCACTTCCGTCCGATATACAGATCCGCGAAATTCCATACTTTCCACAACTGATTTAATACCGTCCTTTTGTACAATTGTTACATGTTCAGGACGAATTGCATGTTCTTCGTTATTTTTCGAAAAGAAATTAATAGAACCAATAAAATCTGCCACAAACGGATTGGCTGGTCTTTGATAAATCTCCTCTGGTGTTCCAATCTGCATAATTTCCGCATGATTCATTACAACAATTTTATCAGCCATCGTTAATGCCTCTTCTTGATCATGCGTTACCATAATCGTCGTTACTCCTATTTTCTCTTGCAAATCACGCATTTCCCTACGTAATTTTTCACGCACTTTTGCATCTAAAGCTGATAACGGCTCATCGAGTAACAAAATATCTGGAGACAGAGCGAGCGCACGTGCAAGTGCTACTCGCTGCTGTTGTCCACCAGACATTTGAGCAGGATATTTATCTTTTACATTCAGCAAATCTACAAGTTTTAACGCATCTAGCGCTTTCTCTTTCACTTCTGCTTTCCCATATTTTTTTGTCTTTAAGCCGTATTCAATATTTTCAAGTGCTGTTAAATTCGGAAATAAAGCATACGATTGGAAAACCATTCCGAAGTTTCTCTTTCCAGGAGGCAATGCTGTAATATCTTTTCCATTCACAGCTATACTGCCAGTCGTTGGTTCCTCTAGTCCCGCTAAAATGCGAAGCAACGTCGTTTTCCCACAGCCACTTGGGCCTAATAAACAAACAAACTCATTTTTTTTCACAGTAAAAGAAATATCTTTTAACGCTGTAAATGCATCAAACTGTTTTTGAATGTGTTGAATTGATAAATATTCGCTCATTTTTCTCTCTCCCACTCACTTACTTTTTCGGTTCTGCTTTTTGGCCAAACTCTTTTTCCCATTTTTCTAAAATTTTGTCACGATTTTCTGCTGCCCATTTAAAGTCATTCTTTTTATATAATTTTTCCGTAACATCTTTCGGGAATCCCTCTGGAAGTTTATAGTCATTTTTAATTGTCGCAAATCCATTTTTCTCAAAGTATAACTTCATTACATCATCAGTAATTGCCCAATCTAAAAATGCTTGCGCTAATTTATCATTTTTCGCATTATCTTTCTTAATAAGTGCGTTCGCTTCTACTTCCCATCCTAATCCTTCTTTCGGCAGTACAACTTCAACTGGTGCACCTTTTTGTTTCTCTTTTAAAGCACTATAAACCATTGATACACCGACTGGATATTCACCTGCTCCTGCTAATTTTGCTGGTTTTGAACCTGAATGCGTATAACTTGCCATATTATCATGAAGTTTCTTCATGTAATCCCAGCCTTTATCTTCACCCATAATTTGTAGCCATGCAGAAACTGTTAAAAATCCTGTTCCAGATGATGCTGGATGTGGCATAACAAGTGTTCCTTTATACTCTGGTTTCGTTAAATCTTCATATGATTCTGGCATCGGTAAATTTTTCTTCTTTAACTCTTCTTTATTTACAGCAATCCCCGTCATAAATGCAGTATTTCCTACCCATTTTTCAGGTTGCTTATCATCTTTAAATTGTGGAAGAACACGATCTGCTCCTTTTGGAGAGTATCCTTTTAACATATCTTTTTTATCTAAAGCTAATAGACTTGATGCCGCAGTTCCCCATACAACATCTGCTTGTGTATTTTTCCCTTCAGCTAGTAATTTCGCAGTAATAACTCCTGTTGAATCACGTACAATGTTCAATTTCACATCAGGATATTTCTTTTTAAAGGAATCAAGATAAATTGGTACAAGCTCTTCTTCAATGGCTGTGTAAACAGTTAATGATCCAGATAATTTGTCATCTTTCACTTTCGCTCCAGCACTTTCTTCTTTCTTTGCACCACACCCCATTAATAACGAAAATACCATTCCAGTCGCTACAGCTTTAAAGATTGTTTTTTTCACTGTTTCTCTCTCCTTTTACAAATCTTATGTACAACTCAAATATAAACAACTAGTGTAAAAGCAGTATTAAACCAACATTAATCTTTTGTTTGTTGTTTGTTTTTGTGTAATACGTTGCTACTTCTATGTTTTTTCGCATTTTTCTGCTAATAGAAAACACTAAATTTACAAATAATTAAAAAAACCTTTATAATCCCACAAAAAAATGAGGCGTTTGTAAAAAACGCCTCATTTTTGTTTCCCTTTTTTTGAATTACGATTAGCATACTTTGCGCTATTTTCTCCTTCATACTCTAATGCAAATTCTGCATCTGGTAAGCTTTCTTTCGGAGTTTTATTATTATTGATTGCCGCATTTTGTTTCACTTTTCTTTTTACCAATACATTCACCTGCTCTCAAGAAATCACTTTCTACTCTATTTTGAAACAACTTAAAATAATTATTACTGGCAAGTGTTAACAAGTACATAAGAGGCGTTCGATGGAAATACTACATATGAAGAAACCATTATAAAAAGGAGCGATGATTTTGAAGAAAAAAGAAAAGATTCAATCACCGATTTTAGACGAAACGCTCCCGCATCAAATGAATTTTCCATCTTTTAAAGGAACAGGAAAAACGATGCATCAACCTTTTGTGAATCAATATGATGTTGTAATTGGAGACAGTAAATATAATTCCGAGAACAGTCCGCTTAACAATTGGAGTGATGAAGTAGATCCTGCCATTATGGCTGGCGATGAGTGGATCCATCCTACAAATGATATTGGCTGGATTTCAGAAGAAAATCAAGAATTGCTAAAAAACGAAGCGGATAATAAAAATGAAGCTTTTATGCATCCACAATTTGGCATTAACGACTAAAAAACCATTCTACCTAACGTAGGTAGAATGGTTTCATACTATCCAATAATAATCCGCTCTTTCGGGTATTTATAGCGAGGTGGTTGTTCCCTTCCACCACTAGCTAAAATAAATGTTAAAATGCCAACGCGTCCGATAAACATAAGCACAATAAGTACAAGTTTCCCAACAGTTGTTAAATCAGGCGTAACACCTGTTGATAGTCCCGTCGTTCCGAAAGCAGAACAAACTTCAACAATTAAGCTCATAAGCGGTACATTTTCCGTAATAGATAAAATGAATAGCGCAGTAGCACATAACAAAATCCCCATCGTCATAACGACAGATGCTTTCAGTACATCCTCTTCATGTAGCTGACGTTTGAAGACTCTAACTGTTCTACCGCCCCTTGCAAAGGTGTATAGTGACAATATACTAACAGCAAATGTTGTTGTACGTATTCCGCCCCCAACCGAACTTGGAGATGCCCCTATAAACATTAATATACTCATAAATAAAAGCGTCGGTTGTGACAATTCACGTATATCCATCGTAGCAAGTCCACCACTTCGCGTCGTCACAGATTGGAATAATGTATAAAAGACAGTTTCATGCCATGACTTTCCTACTAAAAAATGATTTCTCTCCAGTAAAAAAATCATAATTGTACCAACAACAACGAGTGCAAAAAATGTTGTTGTCGTCAATTTTGTAAATAATGAAAAACGGAATAATTGTTGTCTCCTTTTACTAAGGAATTGTTTCACTTCCATTAGCACAGGGAAACCAATCGCTCCCAAAATAATTAGTAACATATGAATCATTTGAACAATATAATCTTTTTTATACGGAATTAATGATTGTCCTGTTAAATCAAATCCGCCGTTCGTAGTCGCACTAACAGCTGCAAAGAAACCGTGAAAATAAGCTTCTTGCCAAGTCGGAAAGTAAAGTAAAAATCTTGTACCTAATAGGATTGCTCCAATAAGTTCTATTGAAATAATTACAATCAAAATAGAACGCATCAATTCTACAAGACCCGATAAATTCCCTTGATTATGGTCTGCCATAATTAATCTTCTTCTTTGCAAACCAATCTTTTTCCCCGTAATGATCCAAACAAATGTACCAAGCGCCATAATTCCTAAGCCGCCTAATTGTAGAATAAGGGCTAAAACAATAATTCCTGCTGTAGTAAACGTATCTGAGATCGTAATAACAGACAGTCCCGTAACGCTTACCGCACTAACCGATGTAAAAAGCGCATCTATAAATGTCCATTTCACACCAGGCTTCGTAACAAACGGTAAACTAAGCAATATCACCGATACAACTACCGCTAATAAATAAAACAAGACGATGAGTTGTACAGGACGTAATTTTTGTAAAAACTTTTTTATATCTCTCATTCCATCACTTCGCTACCTTTTTTCTATCGATTAAATAAAGAAAAATCTTTACTTTCTTTATTTGTAAATAACTGCTCAAATAATTTAGCAAAGACCATTCCATATACAGTTCCATTACCTCCATACGGCAATGCGTAAAACAAATTATGTATCTTTTCGTCTTCTTTTAAAATGGGGAGACCATCATGAGTACCACCAAATGCGGCTGCCCAATAGTAGTCTGCCTGTATATTTTTATACTGCGGGAACATCTCTTTTACAATATTAATAAGGATATCACGCTTATGCAATAATTTCGTATCACCAATTGTTTGAATTTGCAGCGCTTCATCTAATCCGCCTACAATAATGCGGTTTCGATACGTTCGAAAATATAAGTAGGGCCGTGCCGTTTCCCAAATTAACGATCGCTCATGCCAGCCTTCAAACTGATCTATTTCATTTGTTACAATTGCATAAGAGGTGTCTACTGTTGTATTTTTTCTTTCTTTCTTTCCAAAAAGCGCTTCATAACCTGTCGCCATAATAATATTCTTTGCTACAATTTGATTTCCTGTTTTCGTGTAACAAATTAAATCATTTTTGCGTTTTTTTATATGTATTTCCTCTGTATGTTCATATATATTAGCTCCCATTTGATTTGCTTTATGCAAAAGACTGTGCGCTAATAAATACGGATTCACCTCGGCATCACCGTGTGTATATAATGCCGCTTGTTTTATGAAAGGATAACGTTTCTTAATATCAGCTTCTGTAAAATATTCAACTGGAAATCCATAATTCTGTAACGTATTATATTCCTCTTGTAAAAATGAGACATCCTCACTTTTACTTGCATAATATAAACTATTTCGCGGAATAAAATGGGGATTAATATCAAGAGTCGGTATAACCTCTTCCATTGTTCTTAGCGCTTCATAACAAAGCTTATATGCTCGTACCCCTTTTTCTTTACCCAATGTATGGATAAGAGAGGTTAACGATTTATCATGAAGAAATTGTAGTAAACCTGTATTAGCAGCTGTGCTACCACATGCAATTACTCTTTTTTCAATAAGTGTAACACTCATGCCAATTTTCGCTAACGAATGCGCTATATGAGCACCGGCTTCGCCACTTCCGACTACGAGCACATCACATATCATATCATTTTCTAACAGTGGATAACAAGGTACAGAAACTCCTGTATTCCAAAACAACTTACCCATCATAAGTTTCATAATTATACTCCTAAAATATAAATTTCTCCTTTCTATGTTTTGTTATTTTTCATAAAAAAATCCAACTAACATAGGCTAGTTGGATTTTTTATTTTTAATTAGAACGCTCTTCAAGCCAATTTCCAATCGTCGGATATGTTTGTTTTACAGCTGTTCCACCGTAAACGATAGACATATGCCCTGTCGGTAAACATACATATTGTTTATCTGTGCTAGAAATATGGTCTAGTAATGCTTCTACTTGACATGGCAAAGCGATATGATCACGTTTCCCGGAAATATTTAAGACATTCGCCTTAATATTTGCAAGATCTACCTTTTGTCCGCGAATAACGAGTTCACCCTTAACCAATTTATTATTTTGATAAAAATCACGAATCCACTGTCTGTATGATTCACCTGGGAACGGAATACCATCACCAACCCACTTTTGAACCAATCTCCAGCTTTCGACGAAGCGTTCATTCTCTGAACGATCTACTAGAGCAACATATGGACCAACAAAGTTCGTAATTGGCTTTAACATTTTGTTTCCGAAATCAATCATTTCTGGCGGAATATTTCCAAATGTATCAACCGCTTTATCTAAATTGAAGTATTTCTCATCTAATAAAGGACCATACAATCCTGTTTCAGAGAAATCAAAAGGACTTGTCATGAAAATTAAATTACGAATTGGCATGTGCGGATGAAGCGCTGCATAAATAGAAGTTAGCGTTCCACCCATGCAATAACCAAGTAAAGAAATCTCGTCCGATTTTGCAGTTCGCATTACTTTTTTTACTGCTTTTGCAATATAATCAAACACAAAATCATCAAATTTCAAATGACTATCTTCTAAACCAAATGTGCCCCAATCAAGCATATATACATCAAAACCACGATCCACTAGATATTCCACTAAACTATTTCCAGGAGTTAAATCCATAATATATGGTTTATTAATAAGAGCATATATTAACAGAATTGGAACTCTTTGTGTTTTTTCTTGTTTTGGAATGTAGCGATAAAGCTTCGTCTTATTCTTCGTCCAAATAACCTCTTTCGGCGTTAATCCGACTTGCGGCTCTGGTTCACGTAATAAAATTTCACTCGCCCTTTTCACTCGGCGGTATGCTTTTCGGTACTCTTCTGGGTATAGCTCTAATTGCTTTTCCCATTCTGTTGCGAATGTAGTCATTTTTCTATCTCCTTTTTGGTCGATTTCCTTCTTAAAAAAAAGAAGTGCATTCCTGCTATGGATATGCACTTTTTTCTTACTTCATTACATATATAATCCGCCGTTAATGTTTAATTGTTGACCTGTGATATACGCACCGTCACGGCATAGGTATACTACACCTTTTGCAATTTCATCAGCTTGACCAAAACGTTTTTTCGGGATTTTTGCAACGATTTTTTGACGTACTTCTTCTGGTACTTCTGCTACCATTTCAGTATCAATAAATCCTGGGCAAATAGCATTTACAGTGACATTTGTTTTTGCAAGTTCTAACGCTAATGATTTTGTAAATCCTAACATCCCCGCTTTTGCTGCTGAGTAGTTTGTTTGGCCAAATCCACCTGCTTGACCAATAATAGAAGAAATGCTAATAATTCTTCCTTCTTCTGCTTCCGTTATGTATGGAAGAACCGCACTTGTCGTATTAAATACGCTGCTTAAATTCACGTCAATTACGCGCTCCCAATCTTCACGATTTAACTTTTTGAATGTACGGTCTCTTGTAATACCAGCATTATTAACAAGAATATCAACTTTACCAAAATGATTCACAGCTTCTTCTACAAGTCGGTTTGCATCTTCTACTTTAGAAACATCCGCTTGCACTGCATAAACGTCATGTCCGTCTTTTCCTAATTCATTTACTAAATTTTCAGCTGCTTCTTTACTGCTATTATAGTTAATAACTACTTTCGCTCCCTCTTGTGCTAATGCTACTGTAATTGCTTTTCCAATTCCTTTTGCTCCACCTGTTACGATTGCTACTTTTCCATTTAATTGAACCATTTCTTTTCCCCCTTAAATGAATTTGTGAACGATTGTTATGAATCATTTTGGTACTCATACTATAGAGTCCATATATAATTATGTTTCGCTGTTTATACGTGAAAAGAGACTCTCCCTCTCTCTTTTATCTGTTATAAACAAGCGCTTTTATCATTTTTTATTTTCTGGTTTATTCGCAGGCTTTACCTCTTCTTTTACAGGTACTTGTAGTTTAGCTAGTACTGCATTTTGCTTTTCTAGCAATTCTAAAATTTGATCTACTTTTGTTTCAAGCGTACGAATATCTTGTTTTACTTTCGTTACATCACGCTTTAATGTAGGAGCTTGCCCTAAAGAATCTACTTTCTCCTCTAGAAACTCCTCAATGTTATCTACTTTATTTTCTAAGTTAATAACAAGCGTAGCCACTCTTGCGATATCCTCTTTCGTCGGCACATTTACTTGTTCTAAATAGTTTTTTGTCGTATCATTTAATGCTTTTTGATAAAACAAATTCAAATCTAGAACGCTGCCCATCCAAGCAGAATATTCTTCTGTTTTAATTGTTTCATTGAGCGCTTTTCCCCAAAATGTTTCGGTTTGTTCATAAGCATTTTTCCATGCTTGTAGTGGATCGAATTTTTGATCAATCACTTTACCTACACTCCCTTTTTCGTTTTTGAAACAATTCAACCTATTCACTATTTTCTAATATTCTGAATAAAACTTCAAGTCTATATTTTATTTTTTTCTATTTTCTAACAAATGTGTTGACTTTAAAAACAGATAGGTGTAAATTGCACTTATAAGCAAAAAATTCCATCTAACTGATTCATGAGGTGATGCACAATCATGCTACAAAATGAACCAGAACAACGCGAAAGTTTGGAGAGCAACCAAGCGAAACAACCAAACTCCATGCCAAAAAACTTCTTAGTTCCCTTCTTACTTCTCTGTCTAAAAGACTGGAGTCTTCATGGTTACAAACTTATTCAAATGCTAATGGATATCGGCTTTTCTTCTGTTGACCAAGGTAATGTTTATAGAACACTACGCAAATTAGAAAAAGAAAACCTTATTTCTTCTACTTGGGATACAAGCGATGGAGGGCCGGCAAAAAGAATTTATTCTTTAACTGAATATGGAGAGCAATATTTAACAACATGTGCGACTTCTTTTGAACATTATCAAAATATGTTGCGAACGTTTTTCACGTTATACACCAATGCATTCTTTCCATTTTCTACTTCTCCAGAAAAGGATGAAACGGATTCTTCATCTTCACCTGGTGGTACAGCAGAGTAATCTGCGTTCACAATATGCAAAAAAACATTTGGGGGTCAAACAATGGAAACTAAACCATACGAATTAGTCGATGCATTTTGGAAAAACTGGTCTCAATCACTTTCCCTTTTCTCTTCAGCTGGGAAGCAATTAGAGCAACTTACTTTAGAAACATTAAAACAACAACAAGACGCTTTGCATAAATTAACATCAGGAGTAGATGAACTAGAAAAAGAACTACAACAACTCACTGCTCAGTTCAATAACCAATATACAGATTACGTGAAACAATTAACTGGAAACTCCTTAAATGATCAAATTAACGAGTGGCAGGACAAATGGAAGGAACTTTCTGCTCATATGCATCAGCTTACTGTTTCTCCTACAAAAACATCATTGTCAATTCTTACCCAAACAAGCGGCCAATTTGAAGAAACAACAAAACAATTTATTGAGCAACAACAATTACAACGTGAAGAGGCTCAAAAACAGTTAGAGGGTTTTTTGGAAGAGTTCAAGTCAAAACAGTTGGAACTCGCAAAAAAGTTCGAGGAAAACTCAAAAAATCTATTTACTTCCATCAAGTAAGAAAAATGTGGGAGCTAACCGCAGCACAAACAAAACTCTTTCTTCCTCCTACTACATCAAGATGGCTAACATTTTTCGATATGGAAAAGAAGGAGGACAAAATGAATCCATTTCAAGAAGCACAAACTGTTCCGGAGCTTCGTTATGATGAGATTCAAGTCGGTGATCAAGCATCCCTTACAAAAACAATTACAGATGAAGATGTTATCAATTTTGCAAAATTGACTGGGGATGTGAATCCTATTCACATTTTAGATTCTTTTGCAAAAACGACAATGTTTAAAGAACGTATTGCTCACGGTATGCTCGTTTCGAGTTTTATTTCTACCATCCTTGGAACGAAACTCCCAGGCAAAAATACGATTTATTTATCCCAAAATGTTTCATTCCGTGCCCCTGTCAAAATCGGTGATACACTTCGCGTTGTGGCAGAGGTTATTAAGAAGCGTGATGATAAAAAAATCATTACGCTGCAAACAAACATATATAATCAATCAGATGATATTGTCGTGGAAGGAACAGCGACAATACTAAAAAAAGAGTAGCAAATTTGCTACTCTTTTTTCTATCCAAGAACTTCTAATCGCACCGATTACTTCCGCGTATGAGTACGTCGTTTCCACATAAAATAACGTTACCAGTTTAGATAAGAACTTAGCTGAACTGGACTACTCATAAGGATGTGTATCAACATGGTAAAAACAAACAAATTATTAGTTCCAGGTGCAGAACAAGCACTTGAACAATTTAAATATGAAATTGCACAAGAATTTGGTGTAAGTTTAGGATCTAATACAGCATCTCGTTCTAACGGTTCAGTTGGCGGTGAAGTAACAAAACGTCTTGTTGCTTTAGCTCAACAACAATTACGTGGATAATAATATAACATATGGCTTAGAGGCAGATATTCTCTGCCTCTTTCTATTTTCAACATACATAATGGTGCTTTTTCACATACTAATCAAAGCAAAACGAAAGGAGCGATATGTGAAATGAAACGGATTAATATTAGCATGAGCCCTCCCCGCGTTCTTACTTTGTCTTTTCTTGTATTATCAGTTGTCGGCACATGTTTATTAAAACTACCCATTGCTACGACAACGTCCATTTCATGGCTCGATGCCTTATTTACAACCGTTTCCGCTTGTACTGTTACTGGGCTTGGTGTTGTAGATACTGGAAAAGTATTTACTTTGTTTGGACAATGTGTCATTTTAACGCTTATACAAGTTGGCGGGCTTGGCATTATGAGCTTTGCTGTCTTAATTGCGATTATGCTCGGAAGAAAAATCGGTCTTCAAAATCGGATTTTACTGCAACAAGCATTAAATCAAACGAATATCGGCGGCATCATCCGTCTTGCCAAAGCATTATTTTTATTCTCTTTTACAGTCGAATGTATCGCTACTATAATTCTTTCTTTTGAATGGGTACCAAAATATGGGGTTATGAAAGGGATCTATTATAGTTTTTTCCATTCAATCTCAGCCTTTAACAATGCTGGCTTTTCTGTGTGGAGCGATAATTTAATGTCCCATTCTCATAGCATTCTTGTCAATCTCGTCATTTCCTCTCTCATCATTTTAGGTGGAATTGGTTTTACAGTAATCGTAGACATAAAAAGAAAGAAAAACTTTAAAAACCTTACACTACATTCAAAACTTATGCTCTCTTCTACTCTAATCGTCAACATTATTGCTACCCTTTTTATTTTTATATTCGAGTTCCATAACTCCCTTTCTATGAGAGGTTTTACCCCATTTGAAGAAGGATTAGCCTCTTATTTTCAAGCAATTTCAACGCGAACTGCCGGGTTTAATACAGTTGATATTTCTACATTGTCAAAACCTTCTCTTCTATTAATGATGCTCCTTATGTTTATTGGTGCTGGTAGCGCTTCAACTGGTGGTGGGATTAAGTTAACAACATTTTTAATCATATTTTTTGGCGTATTTAAATTTTTACAACAACAAGAGGATATTGTCGTATTTAAAAAATCCATTAAAGATACTCTCATTGTCAAATCATTAACCATTACTATTATTTCAATTTCATTTATCTTTTTTGCTATTTTAATTTTGAGTATTACTGAGCGAGTTCCTCTATTGATGAGTGCTTTCGAAGTATTTTCAGCATTTGGGACTGTTGGCCTCAGTATGAATTTAACACCCCACTTAACTATAATCGGAAAAGCTATTATTATCTTTATGATGTTTTTCGGGAAAATGGGTCCTTTAACATTGGCTTTTTCATTTGCTCGTAAAAAGAACCTGAAAATAAAATATCCGAATGAAGATATTTTAACAGGTTGACAACCGTATAAATTATCCATATAATGAGAATACAATAACATATCTCCAAAGGGGAGTAGCGTCCAAGAATATTTCTTGGAAACAAAGTCGTCATTACGTAGAACTTAGTTCTTCCGGCTTTGTTGGCATTTTTTATTACATATGTCTAGCAAGACCTTTGCCTATTAACGGCAGAGGTCTTTTTTGCATTCACTTCCAGATTCTTCCAAAGTTAATAGGCAGGAGTATGGGGAAACTAAATAGTGGGGAAATTCTTCACTTATTTAGAACTTATAGAAATGAGAGGAGAATGTACATGGATGTATCATTATTATTGGAGTATGGTTGGGTATTACTCATCCTAATTGCACTTGAAGGGATTTTAGCGGCTGATAACGCTCTTGTTCTTGCAATTATGGTAAAACATTTACCAGAAGAAAAAAGAAAGAAAGCACTATTTTATGGATTAGCGGGGGCATTTGTTTTCCGATTTGGATCGTTATTTATGATTTCGTTCTTAGTCGATGTATGGCAAGTGCAAGCAATCGGTGCCATCTACCTTATGTTTATCGCTGGTAATCACTTATTTAAAACATATGTTAAAAAGAACACAGATGAAGAAACAGAAGAAAAAGAAGCAAAGAAAAAACAAGAGAACTTTTGGTGGACTGTATTTAAAGTTGAGGTTGCTGATATCGCCTTCGCAGTTGATTCAATTTTAGCTGCTGTTGCACTAGCAATGACTTTACCAAAAACAGGATTAGGTACAATTGGTAGTCTTGATACTGGGCAATTCGTTGTTATCTTTGTAGGTGGACTTATCGGATTAATCATTATGCGATTTGCAGCAACTGCTTTCGTACAAATCTTAAAACGTAAACCAGGACTTGAAACCGCAGCATTCTTAATTGTAGGTTGGGTTGGTGTGAAGCTAGCAGTTTATACATTAGCACACCCTGCATTAAATGTAATTCCACATTCATTCCCAGAATCCACTCCGTGGAAGCTTACATTCTGGATTGTATTAGTCGGAATCGCAGTTGGTGGTTGGTTCTTCTCAAAAGAAGTAGAAGTAAAAGTAGAAAAGAATTTAGACGAAAAAGCGCTGTAATTACAGCGCTTTTTCTTTTTCTTTCTTCCTCCCAATGTCCAGAAAAAATTCCATTATACTACCTTTTGTAAACGTTTTCTTAATGTATGTATGTCCTTTTTGTGAAACATTGCACAAACTTATTGAAAGTGAGAACAATTCCATGTACTTTATTCATATAAGGAGTATTTATAGAAGATTTACTAAAGGAGCGTATTACTCATGCTAGAACAAGGACTAGATTATGTTGTCAAACTGGCTAAAAGCAAAAAGAAAATACTAGATACAAACCCAATGCAATATTTCATTCGTGCTGCACTTGCGGGTATTTATATCGGTTTTATTATTGTACTATGTTTTAAATTAGGTAACTTTTTTCACATTGCAGATTCACCAGCAACTTATTTAGCTGCTTCTATGTTTTTCGGGATTGCTCTCGTACTTATTATATATGGCGGTGCTGAATTGTTTACTGGGAACACAATGTACTTTACTGTAGCAACTTTAAGAAAAGAAACAACGATTTCTGATACACTACGTAACTGGGTTGCTTGTTATGCAGGTAACTTAGCCGGCGCGTTATTCTTTGCCTTACTATTTTACGCAACTGGAATTTTTGAAGCAATTGATCACGGTCACTTAATGAGTAAAGTCGTTGAAGGAAAGATGAACACACCTACAATGCAGTTATTCTTTAAAGCCATTTTATGTAACTGGCTCGTATGTCTTGCTTGTTTCTTACCTTCTCAGGTTAAAGGTGACACAGCAAAAATAATAGTCATGATGCTACTTGTTTTCACATTCTTCTTATCTGGTTACGAACATAGTATTGCAAACTTATCACTCTTTGCTTTATCTTTAGTTTCACCGCATCCTGAGACAATTTCTTTTTCAGGTGCTATTCATAACTTAATTCCTGTTACAATCGGTAACATTATTGGCGGATCAGTATTTGTCGGTATGGTATACCACTACTTAACAAAGAAAACACCTGAAGTTCAACAGGAAGAAACTGAAATCGCAGCAGCTCAACAAGAAGAGATTATTCCTTTACAAGCACATATGAAACATTAAAAACTCCAAAGTTTTACTTTGGAGTTTTTAGCTTCCCACGTATTTAACAACAAGGTGAGGATTAATTTCTCCTTCTTCTTTTCCCTTATCCATTCTCTGTTTCATCTTGTGCATACCGATGACATCATTCGTATGAAGGTGAATTTCATTCACATATAATCCCTCTGTACAAAAAGCTTCTACAAAATCTAGTCCATTTTTTGCTCTCCACCCCATATTAAAATCAAGGGAAAGAATATTCACATCATAATTCCGAACCATTTGCAAGGCACATTCTACCGTAGTTGCGGACACATACCCGAACGGGCAACTTCTTTGATCATCCATATATACGTTCATTTTTGACTCCCTCTCTAATTTGAATATGCGGCCAATACATAACACATTGCCCCAAGACTAATAAAAGGACCAAATGGAATTGGCTTTCCTACTTCTATACGTTTTAATACGATACCAATCCCGAAAAAACAAAGACTAAAACAAGATGCTAAAAATAAAACGATAAAAACTCCCTTCACTCCTACTATAAAACCAAGTAACGAAAGTAGTTTTATATCTCCTCCGCCAAGCCCTTCTGGATATATCTTTTGCATGCAATATAACAAAAGGAATATAACACCACTACCAACTATACTATCTGTCCAAGTAACTAATTGTACAAAAATACTTTCGAGAATGAGTAAAACGGCAAACGAAATTAAAATACAATCAGGAATTAACATATATAAGTAATCTGTAACTGAAATAATAAGAAGTAGCGAAAAAAGGGATAAAATGATAATAAGTTCTCGTTCTATTCCAATCATATACACGGTAAGAAGAAATATACTTCCTGTTATACATTCAAATGCTACATATATAATTGGAATTTTCCTCTTACAATTCGTACAACAGCCTCTTTGTATATAAAATGAAATGATGGGGATTAGTTCTTTTGGCCTTAGCACATATTTGCAATAATAACAATGTGAACGCGGGGTAATAATAGACGCACCTAATGGAACCCTCACCGCAACTAACATAAAAAAAGAACCAAACACCATCCCTGCTAACAGTGCATATAAATAAGTGAACATCCCTTCCTCTCCTTTCCAAAAAAACATAGCAAAAAAAGGAGAGAACTTCTACTTCATATTATCCTTTATTCTACTAAAAAAGCAGGCCATTTTCCGGCCTGCTTTCCCCTCTTTTATACGATGAAATATACTGCTTTTAATGGTCCATGTACTCCGACAACAAGATTCATCTCAATGTCAGCCGAGTTACTTGGCCCTGTAATAAAGTTAATACAAGATGCCGCTGTCTCCCCATTTTCTACGCGTGAGTTCATATCCTGAACTGCTTGTGTAATACGAGGCACAAGTGTTTCACGTGGAATAATAGCAAAATATACAGTCGGTAAAAAGTGTAAAGAACGTCCCTGCCCTTTATGACTTTGTACAACAATTGTACCAGATTCGGCTAATGTATAATCACTAAATGCAATACCAATATTCGCTTTTTCAGCTAAACGCATATTTTCGTCTTTTCTCTCTGGATCCCATACGTTTACTTCAACGTCTCGCTTTGGAAGTTCTTCTTTAAATAAAGATGTTAAACCATATGCATCAAAACGATCATCTGCTGATAATAAAATAGGTCCCCCGCCGTTTTCCATGATTACTTTTTGAAGGTCTTCACCTAAACGGTCATTTGTCGTTTCTACTACAGTTGTATGAATGTTTGTACATTGCTTTTTAAACACTTCTAGTAATTCTTCTTGTGAATAATCTTTTAACGTTTCTATATTCACATTACTTTTCCATACTGGACGCTCTACACCTTCTGTTTTACGTGCGCGCCCAAGTTCTTTTGCAATGTTATCTAGAAAGGCATCACGGTTTTGAATTAATCCTGTCATTATTTATCCCCGCCTTTCTTATGATCTTTATACCAATCACGGAATCGTTCTTTACTTGGAGCTGGGAATTCACGAATATCCGTCCAGTTTTTAAGTGGTCCAACACCTTTTGATACACGATTACCAGATGTAAATGGACTCATTGCCGCTGGTGCCATTTTTGAACCCATTTTATATAAAGCAGCTGAAGAAGCACCCATACTAAACATTTTCATCGCTAGTTTTTCTGCAAGTGGTGCACGACCTTCTTGCTCAACGATGACTTGACGATGTTTTAATAATAAATCATGCAATGGAATTTTTACTGGACAAGCTTCTGTACATGCTCCGCATAAACTAGATGCATAAGGAAGCTCTTTGTAATCATCATATCCACCTAGAAGCGGTGTTAATACCGCACCGATTGGTCCTGAGTAAATCGATCCATATGAATGTCCACCAACGTGACGATATACAGGACATACGTTAACACAAGCAGCGCAACGAATACATTGTAATACGGAACGGAATTCAGATCCAAGAATTTGAGAGCGACCATTATCAACAACCACTAAATGGAATTCTTCAGGTCCATCAACTTCCTCTTCTTGAATTGGTCCTGCTACTGTTACATAACTTGTTAATTTTTGACCTACTGCACTACGACATAGTAAACCAACTAAAACATCTAATTCTTCCATTGTCGGAACCATACGTTCCATACCCATTACCGCAATTTGTGTTTTAGGAATTGACATAACAAGATCTGCATTACCTTCATTCGTTACTAAACAAAGAGATCCAGTATTTGCAACAGCAAAGTTACAACCAGTTACACCAATTTCTGCATCCATAAATTTCTCACGAAGTTGTTTACGAACAAACTTTGTCATTTCATATGGGTCATCAGAATTTTCATAGCCTAGCTTTTCTTTAAATACATCGCGAATTTGCGTTCTATTTTTATGAAGTGCAGGTGCAATAATATGTGAAGGTGGATCGTTATCTACTTGCAAGATATACTCTCCTAAGTCACTCTCTAACACTTCACAGCCAATCTCTTCAAGCGCATGGTTCATACTAATTTCTTCTGTTACCATCGACTTTGATTTTACTACTTTTTTCGCTTGTTTCTTTTTGGCAACGTCTTGAATATACTTTGCAGCTTCCTCTTTCGTCTTCGCAAAGTACACGTGTCCGCCTCTTTTTGATACATTTTCACTTAACTGCATTAAGTAATAATCCAGATTTTCTAACGTATGTTGACGAATTTGTTCACCTAGTTCACGCCACTCTTCCCAGTTTCCTAATTCATCTGCAGCTTTTAAGCGATTCGTATATAAACGCGTTTGTGCAGAAGATACTGCTCCGCGCATAAACGAATCTTGAATTCCATCACCAACGCGATCATTAAATTTTTTCTCACTGATTTTCATAGACATAGCTTATGTTCCCCCTTCATGAGCGACTATTCAGTACCTCAGCAATATGCATTACTTTTACTTCTTTTCCTAAACGCTCAATACGTCCGCCAATGTTTAACAAACACCCACAATCTGCACCGATTAAATAATCTGCACCTGTTTCCATGACACTATCTACTTTTTCGTCTACCATTTGCTCAGAAATTGGAGTCATCTTAACTGAAAACGTTCCCCCAAACCCGCAACAATTTTGCACGTTTGGCAAATCTCTCACAGTTAATCCTTTTACATTTGATAATAAAATTCCTGGTGCTTCTTTTACTCCAAGCATACGCGTCATATGACATGATTTATGAATAGTAGCTATCCCTGGTAAACTTGCACCAACATCTGTAACTTTTAAAACATCTACAATAAACTGTGTAAATTCATAAGTTTTATCAGCAACTTTTTGTGCACGTTTAGCCCACTTTGGATCATCTTTGAAAACATGCGGATACTCATGAAACATTGTCGCACAAGAACCAGATGGCGTAACAATATATTCTGCATCTTCGAAAGTTTCAATCATATGTTTCATCGCTTCTTTTGCTGCTTCTACATGGCCGCTATTATAAGCAGGCTGACCACAACAAACTTGTGCTTCTGGAAATTCAATTTCACAACCTAAACGCTCCAACACTTCAACTGTTGCTTTGCCGACATTTGTTTCAAACATATCGACTAAACAAGTAACAAATAAAGTAACTTTCATAACTATTACTCCCCCTTTTTACAACTTCACCAACAAACATATGGTCATCAGATGACTTAGTAGAGAAGAAATAGGCTCAACCATGGCCTATCCTCTCCCTCTTCTAAAGAAAACGCTTACTTAATCTTTCTCTATTTTATCAGAAAATTAAATTTTTAAAAGATTAAATTACGAATTTATATCGTTTTTACCTGTGACAATATGTTCTACATTTGTTAAATGATCTAGCATTGCTTGCTGCGCTAATTCTACATCTTGTTTTAACACCGCATCATATATAACTTGATGCTCTTCTATAAGTCGTTCTGATGTCGTTTGTTCACCATATAAAATAATGCGTCTTGATTCACCAATTGTTTCAGCAATCATCTCTGAAACATGATTCATGAGTTCAAGCAAAATGTTATTATGCGAAGACTCTGCAATTCCCATATGAAATTGAAAATCGGCTTTTTCGCCAGCCTTTTCATCTCCAATGCTCTTTGCCATTTCATCTAACCAATGTTTCATATTTTGTAAATTATCTTCCGTACGTTTTGCCGCCGCTACTCGAACTGCCCCCACTTCAAGCACCTTTCGTACTTCTAATAAATTCAAAATATCTTCTTTCTTCATTAATAATCTATTGTTTAATGATTTCGTTAATGAAGAAGAATCGAAGTTCTTCACATATGTACCTTCTCCTTGTTTCATCTCAATTAAGCCCATCGCTCTTAGCGCACTTAGCGCTTCACGAACAGCAGATCTGCCAACTTGAAACTGCTCAGCTAATTGATGCACAGGGAGTAGTTTGTCACCAGGTTTTAACGTACCATTTTTAATCATTGTTAAAATAGCTTCAGATACTTCTTCGTAAATTTTTTTCGGTTTAATAGATTTGTACTCCAGTTAAATCACCTCAGTATCTTCCAAACAACAATTGAAACGATTTATAAGAACTTTGCATCATAACTATTTTAGACCGAATTGATAAGAAGTACAAATGTTTTGTTCATAAAATAGTCAAATTTTCGATATTTATTACATATTAATTTATATTTTTACGTATAAAGTGAAACTTTAATCAGTGGGGGTTTTGTTCATCGCCCACTGATTATTAGCCCTCACGAATCGGACTTTTACGGGCAGCAGGGCCTCCACCTAACTTCTTTGCTTCCGTTGAATTTTGAGGTGAGGGTCTTACTGCCCGGCGAATATCGGGATAAATATTTTCTTCAATATAAAGAACATGTCCTAAAAATTAGAACATGCTCCCCTCATCCTGTACATTCAGTTTAATAATAACCGTTGTTCCCTTATCTTTTTCACTTTCAATTTTCCACTGTCCACCATGTATATGAACAATTTGTTTCACAATAGCAAGGCCTAAACCTGTTCCACCATGTTGACGACTTCTCGCTTTATCAACTCGGTAAAAGCGTTCTCCAAGATTCTCCAAATGTTCTATATCAATACCAATTCCTGTATCTTTTATTTTTAATTCACAGTAATCATCGATTTGCTCTAAAGTTATAACGATATTTCCTTTTTGATTTGTATACCGTATCGCATTATCTAACACATTATGAAGCACTTGTTGCATACGATCTTCATCAATCATGACAATGACCTCTGGATTTAAATTAGTTGAAATATGAATTTCCTTTTCTATAAACTTAATCTCATACGTATCTAATACGTCTTCAATCAGCTGTGAAAAAACGATAGGTTGCTTCTTTAACGGAAAGTGCTCACCTTCTAATTGTGCTAAGTCTAACAAGTCATGAACGAGACGCTGCATACGACCTGCTTCTTTATGAATTAGCTGCGTTACTTTTTCCTGTTGCGGTCCCTTTGCAACACCATCTAAAATAGCCTCGCTATACCCTTTTATATAACTAAGTGGTGTTCTAAGTTCATGCGAAACATTTGCTAAAAATTCCTTACGCTTTACATCTTCTGTTTCTAATGAATTTGCCATTTTATTAAATGCTTTTCCTAATCGTCCAATTTCATCCTCTGAAGAAACTGTAATCCGCTCCGAAAAATCTCCCGTAGCCAAATGATTTGCAACCCGCTCCATTTGCGAAAGTGGCTTCGTAATTGCAATTATAATTTTCCTTCCAACCCATATCGTAATTAAAATCATAGCAATTGCTAACGGTGCTAAAATAAGACCCATATCATAGATTAAATCTTTTATACTTTTTAAAGGAATATACGAATAGACAATTCCGACTAATTTTTTATTTTCCAATACAGGGATGACAACCCCCATAATATTACGGTCAAAATGTTCTTCATATCCTATTTTTGTCACAGTTTTCCCGTCTAATAGCGTTTGCCTATCTCCTTCACTTATAAGAGAATGATGATGCACATCAAAAGGCAAACATGCGCTTAAATCACGCGGATTAGACACGAAAATAACGTCTGAACTAGATATTTGATCAAACGATCTTACTTTCTCTTCAAAAGTTGATATTCCTTCACTCTTATCATATTGAGCAGCAAGACTTTTTCCTTCCATTACTAACGAAGCTTTTAAATTATCAACGTATAATTTTTCATACGAGTATAAAGATACGAAATAAAGAAAGGACACTGTTACACATACTGCACATACTACTGTAAGCCAAAGTTTTTGTACCATCGTAAACATACGTTACACCTCAAATTTATAGCCTACACCCCAAACAGTTTGAATGTAGTTTCCACTTTCTCCAAGCTTCAAGCGCATCGTTTTCACATGCGTATCTACCGTTCTTGTACTTCCGGCATAATCATATCCCCATACCTTTTCAAGTAATTGCTCCCGGCTAAATACTTGTCCTGTATGTTGGCAAAGAAAATATAATAAATCAAACTCTTTTACAGTAAGAGAAATCGACTCACCATCCGCCTCTATTCGTCTACTTTTTTCATTGATAAGAATTGGTCCAAATTGAATCTCTTCTTGCTGTTCTTGCTTTGTATATCTTCTTAGCACAGCTTCCATACGGGCAACCAATTCACCAGGACTAAACGGTTTTACAATATAGTCATCTGCTCCCATACGTAAGCCGTTCACCCTATTCCACTCTTCACCTTTTGCCGTTAAAAATATAATCGGCACATCTGACGTTTTTCTAATTTCTTTACAAACTGAAAGTCCATCCATTTCTGGCATCATTATATCTAATACAACGAAATCATAATGATCCGTTTCTAGTTTTTTAAGAGCCTCTTTTCCATTCTCAGCTTCTCCCCACTCATATCCAAAGTTATCCAAATACATTCCAACAAGCTGTCTCATATCACTTTCATCATCTACAACTAGCACTCTATATTTATTCATTGTCCTTCCCTTCCCTCTCTATGAGTTGAAACGGTCCTTTTCCGACTTTAATTGTTTGTTTTATTTTCAAATTCTTCATATCTATAACGCACACTTCATCACTATCATAACTGGCTACATACCCTTCTGCTCCGCTCTCAAAAAATGCAAATGGATTCGACCCTACTTCTACAGAAGCTATTTCTTTATATGTTCTAATATCAAACTTTCTAAGTGTATTCGACCCATGACTGAGTGCATATACGTACTTACTATCCCTCGTTATATTCACAGGCATAAATGGAGCGTGTAAAGAACGCACCATTTCTCCACTCTGTAAAGAATACACTAACACTTTCTCATTTACTTGATTTCCATCACCATGTCCGCCAATCCATATTTCTTTCCCATCAGGACTAATCGTCGCTCCTGTTGATGCTGGCGGAATCATAAAGGATTGAATAACTTCTTTTTTCTTCGTATCAATTGTCGTTAGTTTCGTATCATAAAAGTTTAGTACAGATAACCGATTCTGATACTCTACCATCGTTATAGGCCCTTTTCCTGTTGAAACATTTCCTGTCTCTTTCCCATTTATCGTAAAGAACCTTACCTTTTGAACATTTTGATCAGCAGCAAATAATTGTTTTTTATCTGCTGATACGACCACATTTACAATGCCCTTTCCAGTTTTATATTTTCCCACTTGCCTTCCTTCCGCTAGTGAATATACATACATATATTCTAATTGCTTACCGTATACAAGTATTTCATCGCCATTTGGAAGCAGTGTGATTCCGGCCATTGGCTCATTTAGTTCCCATGTCGTAATTAACTTTTTATCTTTTTTATCAATAAAACTAATGCTGCCTTCTTTTATATTCGTAGTTATAATAACATTTTTATCTTTAGCAATTGGTGTATATGAACTTCCTTGACACCCTACTAGTAGAAATAAAAAACAGAGAAGAAAAACATACTTTCTCAAAAGATTCCCTCCATCTTCGGATGATTTCGTTATAATTGTAAAATAACAAATAAATGTGTGGAAAGTGTGAAATTTCCCTTTCTTACTCAATTTACATATATAATGTACAACAAATAGAATTTGAGGTGTGTCAATTATGCTATTTCCTGATTTAGCGAATAAAATTGTACGAGAAGTACGCAGACTAATTACAGAAAATATTATTATCATTAATATAGAAGGCGTTATTATCGCAAGTACAGATACAGAAAGAATTGGTCAATTTCATGAAGGTGCACTCCGCTGTGCCAAACAAAAGAAAACCGTCATCATTACAAAAGAAGATGAAAGGCGATTGCAAGGTGTAAAGGCTGGGATGAATCTTCCTTTATTATTTCATGATGAAGTAATTGGTGTCATTGGAATTACAGGAGAACCTGAAAATATTTCACGCTACGGAGAAATATTGCGTAAGATGACCGAATTATTAATTCATGAAAACTACTTTTTAGAGCAACTAGAACTTGAGCACCGTTCTTATGAAGCTTTTGTCTTTGATTGGCTTCAAAATACAGAGTGGTCTCCAAGTTTTCTTGATCGCGCCAAAACACTTGGCATTGATTTATATAAGAAAAAACAACTTATTTTGTTTTCTATTGGCAAAAATGACACGATGCTCCAGCGTAAAATATGGCAACACATACGTAATATTTTAACAAAAGAGCATCTATTTGTTCGCTGGGGAAATGATCGTTTTATTTTATTTACAGCGATGAGCTCCAAAGAACAAACTTATCAATTTTTAAAACGGTTAAAACAAGACTGCGAAACTTTATTTTCTATTCCTTTATATATAGGGATTGGACAAACAGTTACCCCAAACAATATGAGCATATGTTACGAACAAGCATTACGCGCCCTTTCTGTATCATTGGAGACGAAAAAAATTGTATTTAATGAAGATTTACGTTTAGAAATGTGTTTACAAGATATTTCTGTCGAAACGCGTGAACAATTTCTAGAGCGTACCATCGAAAACTTATTATCATTTCCTGAGCTTATGCAAACTTTACGCTTATTTATCGATTATAACCAATCTTATAAACAGACGGCTAAACAATTACATATACACATTAACACATTACATTACAGGCTAAAAAAGATTGAAGAACATACAGGACTTGATCCAAAACAATTCAAAGACTTAAACGTTTTGTACTTCGCACTTCTCCTATTAGATAATTATACAAAAAAGAATGATAAAACAGATTAATCTTTAGATGATTATACATAGAAAGAATCCCTCGACTTTTTTATCATTATAATGAAAGCACTGTTACCACGTTGTTTATTATAACTAAACACGTTAACAGTTTGAGGGGGATTTCCAATGTTAGACAAACAAATTATTCATTCATTCGTATCTATTGTTGGCGAAGATAATGTAGATACATCCAATATGGGGCGTTTAACTTATAGTTATGATGCCACTCCAAACTTCCAAGCAATGCCTGATGCAGTCATTGCTCCTCGTAATACAAATGAAGTAGCTGAAGTGTTAAAAGTATGTAACACTCACAAAATCCCTGTGTATGTGCGCGGGTCTGGAACAAATCTTTGCGCAGGAACATGTCCACTTGAAGGCGGTATCGTCCTTATTTTCCGCCATATGAACAATATTTTAGAAATTGATGAAGAAAACTTAACAATTACTGTACAAGCTGGTGTCATTACACTTGATATTATTAAAGCGGTAGAAGAAAAAGGTTTATTTTATCCACCAGATCCAAGCTCGATGAAAATTTCTACAATCGGCGGTAATATTAATGAAAACTCAGGTGGATTACGCGGTTTGAAATATGGCGTAACACGTGATTATGTAATGGGGCTTGAACTTGTCTTACCAAATGGCGATATTATTCGCACTGGTGGTAAATTAGCAAAAGATGTAGCTGGTTACGATTTAACTCGTTTATTTATCGGTTCTGAAGGAACACTTGGCGTGGTAACAGAAGCTATATTAAAACTTGTTCCTATGCCTGAAACAAAGAAAACAATGCTTGCACTATATGAAGATATTAATGAAGCTGCACGTGCTGTTTCTTCTATTATTGCAAATAAAATCATTCCAGCAACACTGGAGTTTTTAGACCAACCGACAATTGAAGTAGTAGAAGCGTTTGCACAAATCGGTTTACCTACAGATGTAAAAGCAATTTTATTAATCGAACAAGACGGTCCGCCCGAAGTAGTCAATCGAGATATTGAAAAAATGGCTAACGTTTGTCACTCTATGAATGCGGTTGATGTTCGCGTTGCAAAAGGTGAAACAGAAGCAGATGCGCTTCGTACCGCTCGCCGTAGTGCTCTATCAGCGCTCGCACGATTAAAACCTACTACAATATTAGAAGATGCGACTGTACCACGTTCACAAATCGCTCCGATGGTTGAAGCTATTAATGCCATTGCAAAAAAATATAATATTCCTATTTGTACGTTTGGACATGCTGGTGATGGTAATTTACATCCAACTTGTATGACAGACGCTCGTAATGCAGAAGAGATGCACCGAGCTGAGCAAGCTTTTGCTGAAATATTTGCGAAAGCAATTGAACTTGGTGGTACAATTACTGGTGAACATGGTGTTGGTGCAATGAAAGCTCCATATTTAGAAATGAAATTAGGTAAAGAAGGTATTGCAGCTATGCAAGGAATAAAGCAAGCTTTCGATCCAAATAACATTATGAATCCTGGAAAAATGTTCGCGAAAGACACTCGAAAAAGAGTGGTGGTTGAGCGATGACCACATTAAATAAAGAAAATATTCAAAAAGAATTTAAAGAACGATTAAGTGAAGATGAATTACTAAACTGTATGCGATGCGGTTTTTGTTTACCTACTTGTCCTACCTACATTCAATCCGGATATAAAGAGTCACATTCACCGCGCGGACGTATTGCATTAATGAAAGCAGTCGTTGATGGTTTAATCGAACCAGATGAAGATGTTGAAAATACATTAAACGTTTGTCTTGGTTGCCGTGCTTGTGAGCCTGTTTGTCCATCTGGTGTAAATTATGGACATTTATTAGAAGAAGCTCGTGATATTATTAATCAAAATAAAAAATTCTCAGTGCCAGTGAAAGCTGTTCGAAAAGTCGTTTTTGAAGGATTATTCCCCCATCAAAATCGAATGAGAACATTAACTGGACTAATCGGATTTTATCAACGTTCTGGTTTACAAACGCTAACACATAAAACAGGGATTATGAAGTTATTCCCTGAAACCCTTGCAACGATGGATCTCGTTTTACCAAAAGTCCCTAAAATGAAAGCGATGAAAGATCGTCCTTCATTTTTACCTGCAGAAAGTACAAAGAAAAAACAAGTTGCATTCTTTACAGGCTGCTTAATGGATACGATGTTTTTAGAAACAAATAATGCAACGATGAAACTTCTTCAATTAGCTGGTTGTGATATCGTTATTCCGAAAACACAAAGTTGCTGCGGTGCATTGCATGGACATGCTGGTGAAAAGAGTGGAGCAAAAGAATTAGCAAAGCGAAATATAAAAGCATTCGAAAATTTAAACATCGACTATATTATTACGAATGCAGGTGGTTGCGGGGCTTATCTTGTAGACTATGATTATCTTTTAAAGGATGATCCGGATTGGGCTGAACGTGCTAAGCAGTTTGTTTCTAAAATTAAAGATATTACTGCTATACTAGTAGAACTAGACTTCCATAAGCGAACTGACTTACGACTCACGCCGCAGGTTATTACGTATCAAGACTCTTGTCATTTACGCAATGTTATGCGCACATCTTCTGAACCTCGTATGTTACTAGAGGCTATCCAAGGTGCAACATATCGAGAAATGAAAGATGCCGACCGCTGCTGTGGCTCTGCTGGTATTTACAATATTGTTCATTCAGAGTTATCAATGGAATTTCTAGATTACAAAATGGACCGTGTGCATGAAACAGAAGCAGCAACCATTGTTACTGCAAATCCAGGTTGTTTATTACAAATGAAATTGGGCATTGAGCGAGAAGGGCTTTCTCATAAAATGAGAGGAATTCACATTGTGGATTTATTATTAGAAGCAATTGAAACTAACTCGTAACAACTCGTAACATACGTAATAATAGGAAAACGGCTATCTCCTTCGTCTATGTAAAGAGATAGCCGCTTTTTTGTCTGCTACAACATTAAAAATATGTTACTTTATTATAAAAAAGAACAACAGAAACATTACAGTTTTGTAAAAATCAATCCATTATATTCCTCGAAAAATCGTTCAAACCATTGATACAATAGGATTCTTCATTTTCTATTTAGGTAACTTTATCCAAAAATCCCCTCTTAAAACCAAGTATAAAAACACTATAAATTCCTTTTATACTCTATATTTCTCTTATTTTTACCCCCTTCTTCTCTTAGGATAAATTAGGTAATTTTAAAGTCTATGAATTTTTTTCCATCTTTTTTCTCGCAAATTGTATGCTACGATGAATTTGTCAGTCAGACAGGCTGTCAAAAACAAATCGTGTGAAAACAAATTAAAACTTTATATAGGGGGACACACATCATGAAAAAGCGTGTTTTATTATCTGTAGCTGCTGCAACAGCTCTTACTTTAGGAGTATCTTCTCTAGATGCACAAGCTGCAACAGTACAACCATCTAACGTAAAGGTTCAAAATATTCAGCATTCAAAAGTAATGATGAAACAAATGAGCCAACAAGAATTACAAGCATTCTTACAATCTATGGGAGTTGAATCATTAGCACAATGGCAACAAGGAAACTTCCAACCAAACTGCTTCATTCCTGGTCAACAACCTACTGAAAATGTTGTAACTGAGCAACCAACAGCTAAGCCAGAAACTCAAAAGCCAGTTGAGCAAAAACCTGCCGAGCAAAAGCCTGCTGAAGAAGTTCAAAAACCAGAAGCTCAAAAGCCTGCTGAAAACAACAATACTCAAAAACCAGCTGAGCAAAAGCCTGCTGAAGAAG